>JAJDAX010000298.1 GCA_029261615.1 Nitrospinaceae bacterium | reverse complement strand
GCCAGAACCAGGGCCAGCATTGAGAAAAACCGCAGTTTGGTAACTATTATGGATTTCATGAATCGCTCCTTGGGAAATGTTGTTTTATGATTTGTTTTCTATTCGGTCCCTTTCACATGAAAGGCATACTGATCTGTATACTTATTTCAGGATCCCTTACAGTGTTTTCTCCAAAATTTCAAAAAATATTCTAAATTTCAGTAAAAAATGGGCTTATAATGGTTTTTTAGGATTGAACCGGAAACCAATCTGTCTACTAATGGACCCATTCTAACGATGGCAACTCTCTCAAAACGCGAACAACTGATCCAGACCGCCCAAAAACTCTTCGCCAGAAACGGATTTCATGCGGTGGGGATTGATACTATTCTTGAAGAATCCGGGGTAGCGAAAAGAACCCTGTACAACCACTTTCGCTCCAAAGACGATCTTATTCTGACGGTTCTGCGTTATTACGATGAGAGGTTCCGGAATCAATTCATTAAGTCCGTGGAGAAAAAATCGGGGACTCCGCGAGGGAGGCTCCTCGCCATATTCGATGCCGCGGAAGATTGGTTTGCTCAGGGAGATTTCTTTGGTTGCATGTTTGTTGGGGCGACTGGCGAGTTTCCTGAAGAAGGGACGGCCATCCGTAATATCTGCAGGGAGTTTAAAAAACTCCTTCAAAATTACTTTGAACAGCTGGCGGATCAAGCCAGACTTGAACATCCCCGTCAATTAGCCGAGCAATTATTGTTATTACTAGAGGGAGCCATCACCATGGCTCAAATAAACAATTCATCGGTGAGCGCAAGGCAGGCCAAAAATGCAGCACAGGTATTGATAAAAAACTCAAAACCTTCCAGTTGATCCACTTATCCGACCCAACATTTTTTTCTGAAAATTTATATTTCCCTAACAACATTTCAATTTTCTCTTGATTATCTATCAGTAGATAGGTATTCTAACTTTATGTCTGACACCAAAGAACAGCTAAAAACCATCGCCCGACGAGTCATTCAGGAAAAAGGGGTTAATGGCCTCAGTTTCCGGGACCTCGCAGCGGAAGCCAAAATTAAATCTTCCAGCGTTCATTACTATTTCCCCAAAAAAACCGATTTGATTTTTGAGGTTGCAGTGGATTACACCAAAGCCTTCCATCAGGAGATGGTCACAATTGAACAGGAAACCCGTAGCCCTTTAAAACGACTTGAAAAACTTCTGGATCTTTTCAAGAACAATTTGCCAAAACGTTTCTGCCTTTGTGGAATGCTGGCAGCAGAATCTAACCAATTGGATATGAAAACCAAAGACGTCCTGACAGATTCATTCAAACAAACTCAAAATTGGATTCAGGAACGGATTAAAGAATTTCCTGGTAAAAAAACTGCCTCACAAGATAAGGCCGGACTTCTTATGGCCTCCCTTCAGGGTGCATTACTGATGGACGGTATTAAAGGCCAGGAACAGTACCTGTCCAATGTCAGAAAATTTATTCGTACTCTCGGTTAGTTTTTTTTAGCCCGAATATACTATCTATTGATAGATAGTTATTTCATTTGCAGTTTTTTTTACATTTGTCTTTTTTTCCTGCGGCTGTCTCTTTTAGACGATCTCAATCTTAAAAAGGATCGAGGCAACGCCGCAAATATTTCTCAAAATCTATCTAACGATAGGTAGGCATTTAATTCTGATAAATATAATTGAAAGGAGCATTCCAATGACGGTCAGCAAACAAGTGAAAACCGTACTCATTACAGGTGCCTATGGTGGCATCGGGTTTGATATCGCCAGAGGCTTCCTCGAACAAGGCGACAACGTTGTGCTTTCAGGGCGCGATGAAGGAAAACTGAACGCCGCTGTAAAACGGCTTGGGCACACATCCCGCATCGCCACAGCTACTGGAGATATCGGGGTTCGGCAAACCGGTGAACACCTGGCGACCACAGCAATGGAACGTTTCGGCTCCATCGACGTGCTGGTCAACAACGCCGGAATTTTTTACACCAAACCCTTCCTGGACAACACAGAGCAGGACCTTGAAGCGTTCTTTCACACAAACCTCAAGGGCACCTATCTGACCTCACAGGTTGCTGTCAGGCACATGATGGAACAGGGAACGGGCGGTGCCATCATCAACATAGGAACCGTTCTGGTAGACCACGCTATCACGGGGCTTACCCCAAGCGCTGCCATGACCAGTAAGGGAGGAATTCATGCATTGACCGTTTCGCTTTCTGCGGAACTCGCCCCCCATAATATTCGCGTCAATACCGTCGCGCCCGGGATTATCAGAACTCCTTTGCACAACGGCACCAATGTGGATGACTACGCGGGAATACATCCTTTGAACCGTGTTGGCGAGGTAGATGAAATAACAGACGCGGTTATCTATATGGCGAATTCAACTTACACCACCGGTGAGATTCTGGCGGTGGATGGCGGTTACCGTGCAGGCCGCCAGTAAGTAATATCTCAATCAACCATCATCAAGGAGAAAACTAAATGCCTTTAATCACCATTGAAGTCACAGGAAACCCGGTGACTCATGAGCAAAAACAATCCCTCATATCGCGTACCACAGACGTGATTGTTGAGACCCTGAATAAAAAACCTGAAAACACCTGGGTCATTATTAAGGAGATCCCAAAGGAAAACTGGGGCCTGGGTGGAATCAGCGTTGCTGATCGATCGTAAGGGTAATCCCGTCCCAAGCCCCTCCTCAATCTCTAACACCGGGAACTCACCAGGATTGGTAATGGCGATGGTTTGGGACGGGCTTTCCCGATTCCCGAAGGGAAAGGTACTTTTAAGGATGGTTGCTCGCGGTAGGAGGGTGGGTTATAATGACCGGACTATCCACTGCACAGAGTATTTCATGTTTGATATTGGATTTTTTGAGTTGTTGATCATCATGGGCATCGCCGTTGTGGTGGTTGGCCCCGAAAACCTGCCGCGTCTCGCGCGTTCCATTGGTAAAGGGTGGGGTGAATTCCAGAATACCTTCGATGATTTGAAGCAGGAGGTGCTGGATGAAACGGACAATGTGAAGAAAACCGCTGGCCTTGAAGAGATCGAACAGGATATTTCTGCCGCGACAAAAGTGGATGTGGATGTCAACCTCGACCTCAACGAGGGCAACGACATCAAGCCCGAATAGAACGGGTCCCGCTCCTTGTGCCTCCATCGCTATAACCCGGCCCCTGTCCTGACCCCTGCGTTAAAAATTTATTCACTAAACGCACAATGATCAGTACCCCGAGCCTGCATCCATTTCTTTCTCATTT
>JAJDAX010000297.1 GCA_029261615.1 Nitrospinaceae bacterium | reverse complement strand
ATTCATCATGATCGGCCTCCTTTAGCAGGGGTTATCAGGGAGCTTGAATCACACCCGGTAATTGATGAGTTTTTAGAAGAGGCTCCCGCCCAAAGAAGCACGCGATTAAGGCAGTCAGTTGGCGTTGTGGTTCGAATGATAATGGAAAGCCGGGGCTGGAAGAAAACAGGCCGAAAAGGATCGTTGGGAGTCCGGGCCGAAAAGGATCCCTTGCAACTCAATCACAACACTGGGGGACTGGCTTTCTGGTTTCTTCGTGCCGAGCGCTACGTGCGTGCCGAGGGCATGCCGTTTGAATCAGTAAAAGAGCGCAACAAAAAACTCAGGTCCGCGGTTCTACAATAATCGCGAAAGGATTGTAAATGCAAACTCCGCTAGAGTCGGCAAATATGAAACTAAATCAAACTTTGCTTACCGTTCATGAACTCTCTACAGGAAAGAAACGAAGCTCTTTCTCCAAAAAAACTGCCCTTATTTACTGTGAAAAAGAATTTGGCCTGGTGGACGGAAAAACTGCAGCAGCTTTAGTCCGACATTCTGAAATCTATACGATTGTCGGGGTTATCGACAGTTCTCTGGCAGGCAAAGATGCAGGAGAAGAATTAGGAGAAGAAAAAAGGGGAATTCCTATTTTTTCCAATTTAGACGATGCTTTGAAAAAACTTTCTATGGTTCCAAATTGTTATATTTATGGCAAAGCTCCTTTAGACACTTATATTTCCAAAAATGAACGGCTCCTGATTTTAGAAGCCATGGAAAAAGGAATGGACATTGTAAATGGCCTTCATCAATTCTTTTCCGACGACCCGGAGTTTATCCAAAAGTCTCTTAAGAGCGGCATTCATATTAACGATATAAGAAAACCTCCCCTTTTAAAAGATTTGCATATTTTTACCGGGAAAATTGCCAAGGTCGATGTTCCCGTAATCGCCATATTAGGAACCGATTGCGCTTGCGGAAAAATGACAACCGCAGTGGAGTTGAATAAAACCTTAAATAATCTTGGCATTAAATCGGTACTTATCGCGACGGGGCAAACCAGTTTAATGCAGGGAGCCAGGTACGGGGTTGCGATCGACGCTCTTATTTCCCAATTTGTAATTGGCGAAATAGAAAATGCTGTTGTCCAGGCTTTTGAAAACGAAAGGCCCGACGTCATTCTCGTAGAAGGTCAAAGCGCCGTGAGTCATCCAGCATTTATGGGTTCTGTAGGCATCTTAAAAGGAAGCCTGCCGGATGGCATTATCCTCCAACACCCTCCGGCAAGGAAATTCCGCTGTGATTTCCCTCTTTTACCAATGCCCACTATTGAAAATGAAATCAAACTGATTAAGACGGTTTCCCAATCTAAAGTAATAGGAATTGCGTTGAGCCATGAAAACCTTGACGAAGAGGCCATCATGGAAACCATATTAAATTATGAAAGGCGGTTTGCATTGCCGACCACAGATGTTTTGAGCCATGGATGCAGAAAACTGGTTCAAGCCTTGAGAAATCAGTTTCCGAAACTGGATCAAAAACTCTCAAAGGAAAGTCTGGAAATTCCCCCAACGCTGGAAATGAGTCTAACTTAAGCGTCTGAAAAATTTATGAAATCGTTCATGCCTAGAATTGAAATCGCCTTATCTAAAATTCAAGACAATGCCCGGGTACTCTCCGAGCTTTATGGGGAAAAAGGCGTCTCCTTGATGGGAGTGACAAAAGCAGTACTGGGAGAACCGCTAATTGCTAAAGCAATGATTCAAGGCGGAGTCAAACATATTGCCGACTCCCGTATTGAAAATATACAAAGAATGAAACCAGCGGGGATTTCCTGCCAATTCGTTCTATTACGTACCCCATTAAGCAAGGCTGAATTAGTTGTGGAATACGCAGACATCAGCCTAAATACTGAGATGGAGACTCTCAAAAATCTTTCCTATTTTGCGACAGCACAAAATAAAAACCACCAAGTGATCATCATGGTGGAGTTGGGGGATCTACGGGAAGGGATATTACCTTCCGACCTTTCCTCATTTATCAGGGAAACGCTTTCTTTACCCCATATAACAATCGTTGGTATTGGTTGCAATTTGGCTTGTTATGGGGGTGTAATACCCAACCAAAAAAACATGAACCAGCTATCCGAATTGGCAGAAAACATTGAAAAAGAGTTCCAGATAAAATTAAAAATAATTTCTGGCGGGAATTCAGCGAACTATGAATGGTTTAAGTCCGCCCGGGATATTGGAAAGATCAATAACCTTCGCTTGGGCGAATCTATTCTTTTAGGCTGCGAGACGGTGAAACGGAAAACCATCCCCGGCTTACAAACGCACGCTTTCCAACTCATCGCCGAAGTCATCGAATCTAAAACCAAACCTTCTCTCCCATATGGAGAAATCGGTCAGGATGCATTTGGGAATATCCCGAATTTTCAGGACCGAGGAACACAGAAAAGAGCGATTATTGCTTTGGGTCGGCAGGACATTCAAATGTCTAGCCTTAAAGCCAATTCCAAACTGGAAATGCTTGGCGCTAGCAGTGACCACATCATTCTCAACAGCAAAAACCGGAGTTTAAAAGTTGGAGATGAAGTGAAGTTTAGCTTGGACTACAGCGGACTTCTTTCGGCCATGACTTCTCCATACATTAAAAAACAATATTTGCCCGTGACATCAACTGAGGGCAGACCGGTTCATCACCAACCCAATTAGGCACGCAGTCAGCAGGAATATTTTAAATCATTTCAAAAACAACTTTTTCTAATGAAGGAATATTATGCATGAAGTCAGGGTTTACGACAGTACGGGCTTATTAAAAAAAGTGATCTCTAAAAAGAAACTGGATGCCCGATCAATCATACAGCTTGAATCGCCCCACCTTTTTTTGAGAAACAAAAGACGCGCAGGAAGACCGACCACAAAAACTCCTACCCCAAAAGAATAGGCCATGGAATTCGGGCTTGACGAGGGTTAAAGGGGATTTTTCATATAGCTTCTTCTTTTAATGAAAGCAACAAGAAGGGCTAGCCATACACGCCCTATAGAAGAAAGCTTTCCAGGGGAGAAATTGATGGAAAACCAGGCCTTTTATATTCTAGTCATATCTATGATTGCCAACTTTATTGTGCTGGGAATTTCTATAAACCGACCCAATTCTTTTTTTCCCGTCAGCCTTTCCGCCCTTTCGATTTCTTTGCAAGGGTATGCATTGCGATTGATCGCCCTAAACTCGATCAGCTGAATATTCTAAATAGACAAACGTGATTCAAATCTAATTGGCTTGATTAAATTTTTCACTGGAGACGAAGGCTAAAGTGGACCCTAAAGAAGAAATCCAGAAACTCTTACAGACCGAAATGGATAATTGGACAGAATATGAAACTAAGGGAGAAAATTTTCGCATCAGCCAGAAAGAAAGATTCCAACCCATCCGCATTCTACTTAAAGACCTTGTCTCATCGATAGAACCGGAATATATAGAGACAAACATTTTGGATGATCACGCAACGATAGAGGTTAGCAATGAGATGGATTGTTCGAGCAGTATCAAGTGGACCATCCAGCCAAACTTTAAAGTACTGGAAAGAAATGAGGAGTATTGGGCTATTAATCTTTGGCAAAATAAAATAAACGTTGAGCAGGCACCCGGATTTAAAGTTGAAGAGAAGCGAGGAGATGGTAGCGATCACCTTTCGGAATTTGGAACAGAAAACGAATTAATTCTTTATCTTGCTCAGAAAATTGCCAAGAGAATCGCTTATTACCGATACAAAAAAAACAGTTAGACCATATTTATTTGTATCAGGAAAAATATTTATTATTTATCAATTCATTTGACCAGAGCACCCTCTTAAAAAACACACCTCCTGACAATCAATTATTCGCTTATGCGAGGAAACCGGCACGAGCCAATTGCACTGAATCACAATCATGGACCAGGCATTTACCTATGCTTTGCAGGCACAATCTAATTTTGAGGAAATCAAAATGGAAGCAACTATGTTAATAGCAAGTCTCACTTTAATTGTTATCTTTGGAATTCTACTTTTTGCCAAAAAAGATTGCTGGAACAAGAAAACAGAACAACCAACAACAAATATTATCAAGAATCTTTCTAAAACCAAACCTTCTGGATCGTTGAAGGTCCCTTCCATTAAACC
>JAJDAX010000296.1 GCA_029261615.1 Nitrospinaceae bacterium | reverse complement strand
GCTCATCATTAGAAGCGGAAAAATGGTCGCAGAGAAATCATTTAAAATGCAAAATGCAGATGAGGCCGATGCCGAGACGATCGGTTCCTTTCTCAAACAGTACTATCTGGAAGAGCCTATCTTGCCACAGGAAATTTTATTATCGACTGTTGTCGAGGATGCTGATCTCATCGAGCAATGGCTAACGGAAAAACGTGGCAGCCGCGTACATCTGGAGACTCCTGTTCGAGGGCAAAAACGCGACCTGGTTCGAATGGCAGAAGAAAACGCTCGTTTTGCTGTCCGTGCCGAACAGGATAAAAGTGACGTGGCCACACGCAGTCTGGAAGAACTGCAGGAAACATTAAATTTGCGAAATTTTCCGCGTGTGATCGAAGGCTTTGATATTTCCAACACGATGGGGCAGCAGGCTGTGGGTTCAATGGTGCGTTTCGAGCACGCCCGACCGGAGAAAAAAGAGTACCGCCGGTTTAAAATTAAAACGGTGGAGGGTATCGACGATTACGCCATGTTGAGTGAAGTGTTGACGCGTCGGTACATGCGCCTCATCGATGAAGAACTGCCACTGCCGGATCTGGTGGTGATAGACGGCGGCAAAGGCCATCTCAATACGGCCTTCAAAGTTCTGGAAGCGTTGGACATTGAGCACCGGGTTGACCTTGCCTGCATCGCAAAGGGGAAATTCCGGCGCGATGTCGAGACCGATGAAGTGTTTTTACCAGGACGTGCCGACCCTACGTGGTTCAAGGAAAATTCTCCCTCCCGCTTCCTGTTACAACGAGTGCGTGATGAATCGCACCGGTTTGCCATCGAATTTCATCGAAAGCTGCGTGGGAAAAGCGGTCTGGCCTCGCCTTTGGAAGAGATTGCTGGTGTGGGGAAAAAACGCCGACTTGCCTTGCTCAAGCACTTTGGCAGCTTGGAAGCCATTAAAAAAGCAACCGAGGAGGAGATTGCCCAGGCTCCTGGTATTCCCGGGGCATTGGCCTCAAAAATCGCCAAAAATATTTGATATCATAAGGTTAGCTGAGGGGTATATCAGACTCAACCTTTTGCCTCAATATTCCGAAAAGAATAACGATATGCGAAACTTTTCCCGTTCAAAAATTCATCTGGTATTGGCACTGGCGATAGGCGTCGTACTGGCTCCTTTTAAAGGATTTGCTGGAGATACCCGAACCTCTCCAAACGTCAACGATGCCCGCGATTTATTCAAAATTGAAAAACAATATTTTGAAGAGAGAACTCAAAGCCGTTGGGATGAAATTTATAAACGGCAGCATCCGGAATTAAAAAAGAGGGTGACGCAGGAGCTTTTTATCAACCGCGATGGAATGGCGGGCTATGATACTGTCGATTTGTTGCAGTCACGCAAGGCTGGAGGGCTGTCCATTTTGCCACCGCCGAGTGATGTGGTCACCACACCGCGCGATGCCCTGGGCTTTCCGACTTCGCGCAAGTATCGAATCATCGCCAATCCCTGGGTGAAAATTAAAAAGCACCGCTATGACCGGGTGTTGATCAGTCCCGATGGTCGCTATGCACGGGTGGATGTTAAGCTCGATGTCGACGAACGCCTGCCGCCACATTTGTTCAGGGTGGATTTGGTTGTGCCGCATACCCGCGAGCACTTCGATTACTGGGAAAAGGTTGATGGTAATTGGGTCGTCGCGTTGATGGTTCACCGATTGTCGTTAAGCGGCGGTAAAATTCCGGTGACATTTTTGCCCAAAAAGATGGATGAACTGGATAAAATTGAATGGATCGAATTCGATCCCAAAAAACTGGAAACCCAAGAGGTCGGCCATGAGTGACTCCCAATCTGATTTTCTTCCATTCCACCGCAGCTGGTTCGAAGACGATGAAATCAATGAAGTGGTTGATACACTAAAATCCGGATGGCTGACTACCGGCCCAAAAACGCGCCAGTTCGAGGAAGACTTCCGCGATTACACCAGTTGCGGATATGCGGTGGCAGTCAACTCCTGCACGGCGGCGCTCCATCTGGCGTTTGCAACTCAACCCTTTGAGCGAGGCGATGAAGTCATCACGTCACCCATGACGTTTCCCGCGACCGTCAACCCGGCAATTCACCTGGGCTTGAAACCTGTGTTTGCGGATATCGAACCGGGAACGATGAATCTGGATCCGGAAAAGATTGAAGAGAGGATCACGCCACGCACACGCTTTTTGCTGCCTGTACATTTTGCAGGTCACGCCTGCGACATTGACCGGTTGAAGGATATCGCCGAGAGGCATCAACTGACGATTATAGAAGACGGAGCCCATGCCATTGGTGCCGGATATCGCGGCAAAAAAATTGGTGCCCATGGACATCCGGTGGCCTTCAGTTTTTATGCGAATAAGAACATCACGACCGGTGAAGGCGGCATGCTGGCACTGCCCGATGTAGAACTGGAAGAAGAGGCGCGGGTACTGCGATTGCAAGGTATCAGTAAGGATGCGTGGAAACGGTACAGCAAGGAAGGGTTCGCGCATTATGAATTGCAAACGCCGGGCTACAAGTACAACATGGCCGATCTCAATGCGGCGCTTGGTATTCACCAACTGAAAAAAGTTGAGCGGTTCCAGGAGATCCGCGTGCGTTATGCGGATCAATACACCGCTGCGTTTGCCGGAATGGAAGAAGTGGAAACACCGGAAGTTCGCCACTACGCAGACCCGGCGTGGCATATCTATGTGCTGGCGCTCAATCTGAACACGCTCACCATCAGTCGTGACGAATTTTTAAACGCGATGCAGGATCGGGGAATCGGCATGGCGGTCCATTAC
>JAJDAX010000295.1 GCA_029261615.1 Nitrospinaceae bacterium | reverse complement strand
GGTGGACAACCTGCTGGTGTATCCTAAGAATATGATGCGCAACCTTGAGCAGACAGGTGGCCTGATTTTTTCAGAACACATCCTGCTGGCACTGTGTCGTAAAGGGTTGGATCGTGACCGCGCTTACCGGATGGTGCAACGCAATGCGATGCAGGTGTGGGAGAAGGGAGGGGATTTCAAAGCCCTCCTGAAGAAAGACAAGGACATTAAAAAATCACTGAGTGCAAAAGAAATTGATCGTGCATTCGATCAAAAGCACCACTTGCGCAATGTGGATAAAATATTCAAACGTGTTTTTAAAAACTGACAGGTGAACAAATGAAAAAGGGAAAACAGCTTTACGAAGGAAAATCAAAAATCATTTACGAGGCAGAAAACCCTGATCTCGTAATTCAATACTATAAAGACGATGCCTCCGCTTTCAATGGTGTCAAAAAAGGAACCATTGTCGACAAAGGTGTGATGAACAATCACATATCAGCTGTTATCTATAAATGGCTGGAAGAAAAAGGGATCGCCACCCACTTTGTCGAACACATGAACGACCGCGAGCAGTTAACCAAAAAACTCGACATTATTCTGGTTGAGGTTGTGCTGCGCAACGTTGTGGCGGGTAGCTTGGCAAAGCGTATGGGACGACCCGAGGGTGAAGTGTTGAAGAACCCGATCCTTGAATTTTATTACAAGGATGATGATCTGGGCGACCCGATGATTAACGAATACCACATTATGGAGTGGGACCTGGCAACGGAAGACGAGATCCAGCAACTCAGAACTTTGGGTTTTAAGGTGAATGATCTACTTGTTGGATATTTTGAGGAGCGAGGAATTCGGCTGGTGGACTACAAACTGGAATTCGGACGGCACAAGGGAGAGCTTTTGCTGGGGGATGAAATCAGCCCGGATGGTTGCCGCTTATGGGACCTTGAAACCAATGAGAAGATGGACAAGGACCGGTTTCGTTTCAATTTAGGAAAAGTTGAGGAAAAATACCAGGAAGTCTACGATAAGATTTGCGGCGACGAAAATAAGGGTTAACCGTCTGTCGCGACGCATTCCACTTTGGTTGGGGGTGTCGCGGAGCAGTCCATGGATTCGGTGCGGCCATTGGCTGCACCGGCGCAGGCTGTACTTATTCCTAGCTGGACCATCTCGTTTCGTTCTTTCCCCTCGATAAATTCGCACACTTCTATTCCGTTGTACTCGATACAAACCTCGCAACGCATGTGGTTCCCGCCAAGAATCATTGAGACGGACAAGCCCGCCAGGCCCACCATAAAGAGCAGTGTCACCACCGTACCTTTATTCATGCGCTGGAATCCTTTGAGTCTGTTGGTTCGATATCTTCCGGCGGTCGACCGTTGCCAATAAAATAATGCTGGCGATAGAAGACCAGTTCCTCGATCGATTCGCGAATATCCGTCAGGGCCATATGCGCGTCACTTTTCTTGGGAACCTTTGGGCCATTCGGATACCATCGCTTAACAATTTCCTTTATCGATGTGACATCAATCGTCCGGTAATGCAGATGGTCGGCTAACTCCTTCATGTATTTATCCAGGAACTTGCGATCCTGATGAACCGAGTTGCCGCACAATGGCGAAGTTTTGTAAGGAATATAGGGTTTGATGAAGTCTAGTGTGGCCCGCTCGGCTTCTGCCAGTCCTATTTTGGAATTGCGGACTTTATCCACCAGACCCGAGGATGTGTGATGTTGTGTGTTCCATTCATCCATTCGGTTGAGGAGTTCGTCCGGTTGATGAATGACGAGGTTGGGGCCTTCTGCAATTATATTGAGATGCTTGTCGGTGATGATGGTGGCGATCTCAATGATGGATTCGATCTCGTGGTCGAGTCCTGTCATTTCCAGATCAATCCAGACTAGATGGTTAGGGTCTACCTTGGTCATTGATTCTGCTTCAACAATTCCTGGAGATCTTTGTTATTCTCCAATGCTTTGATTTTTGGGTCTGAAGCTATTCTGGCCAGATCTTTATTCCTGATAGCTTCCATGATTTCGGGGTCTTGCAAGATTTTTTGTATGGTGGGGTTGTTTTGAAGTTTCCGGATTTTATTCATGGATTCCGGGTCGTCCATGAGCCTTCCTGTTAACTCGTCCACATTTTCAGATTTAGGCGGTAATGTTTTTTTGTAAGATGGCGACGCGGGCGGACTGGTTTTGATCTGGGGCGATTTTTTATTTGCAGGCGGCCCCCAGGAATTTGCTTGAACAGGGTTCCCTGGTATTAAAATTGCCGAAACAAAAAGGCTCATCAGAAAAATAAGGTTCCGCTTCATTAGAAATGTATCTCGTTCCATACTTGATTGAAAAAATTTAAATGCTTCAAAAAATGGAAGCGCCAAAAACCGGGTACCGTCCAGAGTAGCTGGCGAAGCCCTGATTAAAGGCTGCCGACTTCAATATTTTGAGTACCCTGCGATTGTAACCCATCGCACTGAAGTTGCCAAGGAATCCAATAAGACTTTTCCAGTGATATTTAGTGGCGTTGGTGACTATAAAACAAGGATGGGGTACATTCTTGCCTATTATTTCATCAAGTGGTAAAGAATGGACTTCTGGATATGAAGGCGGTTTTCAGCCTGTTCCCATACCAGGGACTGACCCCCGTCCATTACTTCAGCCGAAACTTCTTCCCCTCTATGGGCAGGCAGGCAGTGCATGAAAAAAGCGCCCGGTTTGGCAAGTGACATTACACGTTCGTCTACCCGATAGGCGTCAAGATCTTTCAATCGTTTCTCAGCCTCGTCCTCTTGTCCCATGCTGGTCCAGGTATCGGTGTAAACCGCATCGGCCCCGCTAACAGCTTCAGCGACATCGGAAGTGAGGGTGATCGTCAATCCTTTTTGTTTCGCCTGCTCCTGAACAGATTCGAGTACTGCCGGGTCCAGCGTGTATCCTTCCGGGCTGGCAATCGACATGTGCATCCCGAAATGGACACAGGCCATGAGAAGGGAGACCGTGACATTGTTGGAGTCGCCCAGATACGCCAGTTTCAGGCCTTCAAGTGTTGAATTGTATTTTAGCAGGGTCAGCATGTCCGCCATCGCCTGGCATGGATGGTTGAAGTCGGTCAACCCATTGATCACGGGTATGGTTGCATGCCGGGCAAACTCGACAATCTCTTCGTGAGCGAAGGTTCGGATCATGACGGCATCCAGATAACCCGACAGGATACGGGCGGTGTCTTCGATAGACTCGCCCCGGGAAAGCTGAAGGTCGTTGGGACTGAGCACGAGCCCGAATCCGCCGAGCTGGAGAATGCCCACTTCAAAAGAAATGCGGGTCCGGGTTGAGCGTTTGTTAAAAATCATGCCCAGAGTTTTTCCTCTCAATGCATCGTGGAAATCCGCTGGTCGGTCTTTCATGACCAGACCGGTAACAAGGATGTCCTTTAATTCCTGAGAGGTAAAATCTTCCAGTGAAAGAAAATCTTTTTTCATTTTTATGATGATCCGAGTCGTTGGAAAACGACTATTGTACACGATCTTTCCCCGCAGGTGCGAGGGCTAAGAGAAAATGATTTATGGTGATTCCTGAATTTTATTGTCTTACCAGTTGATCAGCCTGATACCCGATGACCGTTTCTAATGCCAGGAGAAGGTGAGGCATTTGTTGGCACCGCCCGCTTTCATGAATTCACTCACGCCAACAATACGCACGTTGTAGCCTTCTGCCTTCAGTTTCTCCTGAAGTGATTCACTGGCGCTGTTCATGAACAAGATGTTATCTGTCAATACAGCGTTGCAAGCCAGGTTGTAGGCATCTTCATCAGACACTGCAATGGTTTTGTTGGTGTTTTGTTCAATCAGATGGCAGGACAGTTGATCAAAGGCTCCTGGATAATAGAGAACGACTCCCTCCTTAAGAGGGCAAAAGCAGGTGTCTAGATGATAAAAATGAGGGTTTATAAGATGCAGAGAAATGACCCGGCAATTTAATTCCCTGGCCAGGAGGACATGGATTTCAGGATTCGTGCGAAAACTCCCTCCCGCCCAAAGCAGGCTGGAGTCGTAAGCGGGAAGGATATCACCCGCACCTTCAAAGGAAATGTTTTCCGGCAAGTCCAGAATGTCGAATCCTTTATCGCGAAACCATTTTGTGAAGTGGGGTTCTTCTGATTGGCGCTGGGGATGTCGAAACCTGCTGGGAATAAAATTGGATCCCCAGACCATCCCGCAATTAGCGGTGAACACCATATCGGGCGTTCCTTTAGAAGGGAAAATCAGTTCAACTTTTGCGTGCTGACTAAGCGGGTGGTGAAACTGGCGCCATTGTCTTTGGGCTAGCTTACGGTCAACTTTACCGATTTGATTTTCCATCCAGGGATTGATCGAATATTCGACTCCAAAATAATCTGGAGGGCACATCAGGATATGTTCTTTCACCGCTTCTCTCCACTAATTTTCCTCCTGTACTTTTAGATGAGAGGAAAATGCTTCCGGTTTCAATAAAAAAATGACAAAAGGAGGGCGGGGGCGAAAGGAAGAATCCCCATTTTTCCTTCCGCCCCCTCGGGATGGAGGAGAACAGGCTTTAGCCAGTATGGGGATTGGAAATTAAATGTTGATGAACCCAGGATTAAAGATT
This sequence comes from Nitrospinaceae bacterium, assembly GCA_029261615.1. The sequence goes on along the minus strand of JAJDAX010000295.1, from coordinate 659 downwards.
GTTAACTCACAATAGGGTTATTGCAGGTTTTATCAATTGGAAAGGGAGTGATGTTAGCGGAAAGGATTGTCTGGCAGAAAGTGTGATTTCGGGGCTTGGTGGGGGAGCCGCTCTAGAGGTTCAGTGCTTTTTCATATTCCAGGAATAGTGTTCGGTGGTATGTATCGCGAATCGTTTTGAGATTATTGTTTAACCATAAATCTGAAAAGTCGGGAGGGTAAGGAGCGAAGCTTTTTATCTGGCCTATCATGATGCGCGTATTCTGATACCATGAAATATTTTTTTGTTTTTTAAACAGGCTTCGGACCTTCCGAAGAGTTTCAAGTGAAATTTCAGTTTTGCGGTCTCCAAACTGTGACAGCCCCAGCCCGATATGCCCCAGGCCTTCTTCCGGATGCATATTGATGACGGCCTGGTAGGCTTGCACGGCCTCAGGAAACATTTTCACAGCGCTGGTCATGTTGCCCAGGTTGAATTGTGCGTGAAAGTCGTCCGGGTAGCGATCGGCCAGTTGTTTTGCCACTTCAAAAGCCTGCCCCAGGTCACCCATCCGGTTCATGATAATGCAGAGTTTAATGTGTCCGTAGACATCGAGTTTCTTTTCGGGATGGGTTGCCAGAAACGCTTTCCAGTGAGGCAGGGTTTCCTGATAAAACCCC
>JAJDAX010000294.1 GCA_029261615.1 Nitrospinaceae bacterium | reverse complement strand
CAACGGAAGTCCTCTGTTTTTCACTGGGAGAATTGAAGAAATTTTTCCTGAAAGTTAATCACCAGAAATAATCCTAAAACACAACTTACCAGGATTTCAATTTCATTTTAGAAAAGCATAGAGGTCATCAAAGTTAATTTACTCCGTCGAATATTTTCCTTGAAAGAGCATCAGCACTCAAATATTCAGACACCCTTGAAAACAAAGGCGTTTTCTCCCATAATGGCAGGCAGGTAATCCCGCCTTTAACCGCTAGCCTTGTCCGGCTCGAAACTACCGTGGACCTTTCCTATATTATTGTCAATTACCGAAGCAGCCGCGAACTATTGCGCTGCCTCGAATCAATCCGTGCATCAGAGTTTTCCGGAGTTGCCGAAATTCTGGTGATTGACAACAGTGATGTCGATTCCGGAATCCCGATTGTCAGAGAAACATTTCCTGAAATCAAGCTGATCAAAAATCCTGACAACATCGGATTTGGGAGAGCCTGCAATCAAGCTGCAAGGATCGCTACCGGGCGACACCTGATGTTCGTTAATCCCGATGCAGAGCTGGATCCCGGCACCACGTCAAGTCTGTCCAACTATTTGGATGAGCATCCGAAAGTGGGGGCTGTCGGGCCAAAAGTTTTGAACACGGACGGCACACTTCAGTATTCCTGCAGGCGGTTTCCAACTATCTGGTCCGGGTTATTCAGCCGTTATTCACTGCTCACCCGACTGTTTCCCAACAATCGGTACAGTCGCCATTACCTGATGTCAAATATGGATCACGATGCAACGCAGACGGTCGATTGGCTCTCAGGTTGCTGCCTTATGGTAAAACGCGACGCGTTTCAGAAGGTTGGGATGTTTGACGAAAACTATTTTCTTTTTATCGAGGATGTCGATTTGTGCCGCACCCTTGGGGGAAAAGGGTTCGAGGTTGTGTATCACCCTGAAACCTCTATTGTGCACGTTTCTTCCATGAACCACAGAGCTTCTTTAAATTCGATCATAAAACGACATCAAGGTATGAGCTATTACCACCGAAAATATATTAAAGGAAACGTATTGACCCAATTGACGCTTGACGGACTGATCTCCCTGCGTTGCTGTTTTCAACTTGTGTTGAATATTTTTCGCTGACTCAAACGCCTCCTCGGAAGCATTCGTTATGATTGCCAACCACCCCATTTCCGGTCCCACCTTTCTTGCTGCCTACCTGTTGACTCTGGTGTTGTCCGGGAGTATCGCCTTTGCCACCATCCGGTTGCTAAATGGGAACCATCGTTTGGCTAAAATCATTCAAGGAAAGGTCAATATTGGAAAACCGGGTGTCGTTTCCTTTGGGGGCGTAGCGGTGATGGTTTCATTTTTCATCACCCTCTGGATGGCACCCTATACGTTTAACTTGCATCCGGAATACAAGAAATTATTTTTGGGCATTACCGCCGGGGGTGCTCTCATGTTTTTTCTCGGAATTTACGACGATCTCGTTGTGGCCCGCCCCTGGACCAAACTGGTCGCCCAAATCGCCATCGCCCTCGGCCTGTACCACTATGGATTCAGAATCGATCGCATTGGCGACTGGTGGGAACTCGGCCCACTGTCTCCAGTTATTACCGTCCTTTGGATCGTCGGCATTTCCAATTCGCTCAACCTTATCGATGGAAAAGACGGATTGGCTGGCGGACTCATATTTCTTTCCTGCCTCACTCTGACCCTGGTTTATCTTGAACGAGGTATCTTTGGACCCTCTTTTCTATCTGTAATCCTTTCCGGAAGCGTTTTTGGATTTCTTCTGTTTAATTATCCTCCCGCCAAAATAATTCTGGGCGATACCGGCAGCCTGCCTCTGGGACTTATTATTTCTCTGGTGACCCTGCTTCCGCTTGCACAGGGTTTTACTGATGAAATCTATTACCTCATTCCGGTGGTGACATTACTCGTGCCCATTACCGACACTCTTTGGGCCTTTGTTCGCCGGGTCAGGAAAGGGGTCAGTCCCTTCAGTCGGGATGCAGAACATTTTCACCATCGTTTGGAACGATTGGGGCTGTCGCCTATAAAAACCATTTTTATTCTGCTCGGCGTAGCGTTTTACTTTGACCTGTGGTCTCTGATACCAGCGTTCAACATTAACCTGATTCCAAAATTCACCCCCATATTCTTTATCTTCATCCTGTTTCATCTTGTATTCCTGATCTCCTGGCTGCGCAGGAAGGAACGAAATCTCAAACCGTGATCTCATGACAACCGTCCCGGGAGCCCTGCGAATACGTTACCTGCTGGCCATCGTGATTCTTTTGGCAGCGGTCGGTTTGATTTATTCAAACAGTTTCGAAGGCTCGTTTCATTCGGATGACTACTCCACCATCCAATCACATCCAGAAATAGAACATCCGGAATTATTCTGGCGCTTCCCGCCCCATTACCGGCAATGGTTGACAGCTTCGTATGCAATGAATTTCACACAGGGAGGACTCGACCCGTTTGGATACCATGCGGTCAATCTGACCCTACATCTTCTTTCAAGCTGCCTGTTAATGGCCTTGATTCGATTAACGCTCCAGGAGGGGGGAGGTTGGCCTGCAAAACAATCCAACCGGGTGGCATTTATTTCCGGCGCCCTGTTTGCTCTGCATCCCGTCCACACCGAAACCGTGACTTATATTTCCGGACGCGGCAGCGGGTTATCTTCTATTTTGTATCTTGCAGCCTTGTTCCTGTTTGCCACATCCCAGTTAAAAAACATCAGTCCCTTAAAAAAAACAACCGCCCTACTGATAATGTTCCTGGCCGGGATCGGGGCTATACTGAGCAAGGAAACAAGCCTCACACTGCCCCTCGGGTTACTGCTATTCGACTTATGCTTCATGCGCGGCGAACACTGGTCGTCGCGCGCAACTCGATGGAAGATTATTTACGGCCCTCTTGTTGCAAGCGCCGTTCTCATATTTTTGATATCCCCCACATTTTCAGTTCAAGCCGCCCATTGGATGAACCGCATCGAATGGGGACTAGCAGTGGATCAACTGCCCGTCCTGACCCACGCCTTAAAATTAATTTTTCTGCCATTTAATCTGACCTTTGATTACGACTTTCCACAGGCTTCATTTTTCAGCGGACCGTCTAAAATCTTTTCCGCTCTGTTCTGGATGATTCTTCTCACTGCAGCGTGGAAATTTCGCAGGCAAAGCCCACCGGTATTCACATTCTCTGTCTTCTGGTTCCTCATCATCCTCTCTCCCACCAATAGCATTTTGCCTCGAATGGATTTGCTGAGCGAGCGGAACCTTTACTTGCCATCAATCGGTATTTGCTGGTGGTGGGGTTTGTTGTTTAACCGTCTGCTAGAGAAAAAAGCCTCCTTTAGACTGACTCCGGTAGTCACGGCCTCCATGCTAATCGTCGGTCTCTGCTACGGGACACTGACTCACATTCGAAACAAAGTTTATCTAAATGACATCACTCTTTGGCAAGACACCTTCGAAAAATCACCCAACAAAAGTGAAGTCCACTATTATCTGGCCATGGCCCATTATCTTGCAGGTGATCTCGAAGGATCCCGCCGGGAGATTGAGCGTTTGTCTCAAAAAGATCCGTCTCTCGCAAAAAAAATCACGGCATCCTCTGAAGCATCACAAAGGCAACTGGAAAGCTACCTGCGGCTTCTCGAAAAACTCAAACAAGTCGTGCATTCCGATCCGAGTCAGTACAAAATGTATGGGCAGGTTTACCGGGAACTGGCCGGGTTGTTTCGGAACCCGACCCCGTTATATTTCACCCGACTCCTATTGGGGGCGCAGCTGGCAAACGAAGGAAAGCTCAATCAGGCAGAAGCAGAATTTCGACAAGCCCAGACGGCGCGCCCACACCTGCCTCACGCGTATCTTGATATGGCTGCCTTGCTGATCAAAAGAGGACAAGCTGACCAAGCCTTTAAGGAAACGGAACAGGGAAAAAATAAAATCCATCTAGCTCCCGACTTACAACCGCGCTGGCACCTGACCCGTGCCCAAATCCTGTTCCTGCAAAACAATATGGAAGCAGCTAAAAAGGAAGCTATTCAATTCGTGGATACCGTATTAGAAAAGAGTGAAGGCTATTTGTTGCTAGGCAACATTGAAATGTCGCTGGAGCATCGGGACCAGGCAATCAGCTATTGGCAGCAGGTGACCAATCCTCTGGAATTAAAAGCAGAGGCATCTTTTAAAATTGCCATGGCGCATATCATCCAAAATAAATTTAACGAGGCCAGAGACGCTCTCACCAAAACCATTCAACTGACCCCTGGAAACCTGGCGGCCCGTTTCAACCTGGCCAAGCTGATTCTGGAGCATGGAGGCGAAACGAACCTGGCCCGCCAACACCTTGAGTACCTGTTAAAAAATACAGGTGATGCTAATAAACGGAACATGGTAGAACAATTGCTAGCCCGAATTCCCCAGGACCATGAACTCAACTGACACCCACAACCGGCAATGGTCGGTTTTTTTATTTGTCGCACTGACCCTGAGCCTTGGTGTCGCTCTTGGCTATTATTCCGTCCTGCATTCTCCATTTAATTTTGATGATGGATTGGTCGTCCTCAATAATCGAGCCATTCTCAATCTCGCTACCTTTTTTCAGCTCCACACCCTGCACTACCGCCATCTGTTTTACCTGAGCTTTGCCTTCAATTACCACCTGGGGCAGGAGGATCCGTTTGGATACCATCTCTTCAACATCGGCGTTCATCTGATCAACAGCCTCCTGGTTTTTGCGGTGGTGCGCATCACAATCGAAAAAGGTTGCAACTGGGGCCGCAATTCCGCGTTGCGTATTGCCGGACTTACCGCCCTCGTGTTTGCGTTCAATCCCATCCAGACCGAAGCCGTATCCTACATCTCAGGGCGTACAAGCTCACTTATGGCCATGTTTTACCTGCTCTCGATACTGGGGTTCATCCATGCAGAAATCAGAAAAACCTCGTGGATGGGACGAGTTGCCTGCTACAACCTGTGTTGTCTTGCTGGTGCGGCAGCTATTTTTTCCAAGGAAACCGCCATCACCCTTCCTGCTGCTCTTTTGCTTTACGACCTGTGCTTCATGCGGAACGAATATTTTCGCGCCTTCAAACCACGTGTTCTCTGGTTGTACGGGCCAGTCCTCATTACACTTTCCTGTCTTTTCTTCATTTCTCCGTCTATGTGGCAACATGTCGTTTCCTGGTCACAAAAAATCAATCCGGGGTACGCCCTGCAACAACTGACGGTTATCCCCTTCGGGGCCAAGATGGTTTTGTTTCCCATCAATCAGGTGTTCGATTATGCCTGGCCCTATTCCAGCCTGTCGACCGACACACTCCGAATCATTACATCCCTGTTTGCCGTTGGCCTCCTTTCAGGACTGTGGCTGAAACTCTATCGCGCTTTCCCGCTGGCTGCATTTGGAATCGGCTGGTATTTATTGATCCTGTCGCCCACCAACAGTTTTCTTCCAAGGATGGATCTACTCAGCGAACGCAATCTTTATCTGGCCTCTTTCGGACTGCTACTTCTCGGTGCTGGCATTGCAGATCGTGTCGGATTCGGTTCGCGTAGCAGCAAGAGTGCCCGGACGGTGGTGACTCTTTGCGCAGCGGTCGTGGTCCTGTGTTTTATGTCGCTTTTGATACACCGCAATATGGTCTATGAATCGAACATTTCGCTTTGGGAAGACGCGCTGAAAAAGAATCCGGGCAAACCGCGCATCTATCACAACCTCAGTCATTTTTATACCGAGATAAAAGATTTCGACAACTCCTTCATCATGCTGAAAAAACTCGCAGCGTCCAACGCCACACCGTATTACCGATCCTACGCTCACACCAACCTTGGCAATATTTACGCTTTATGGGGAGACATGGCCAACGCCGAACGCGAATTCGTTCAGGCAGTTCAAATCTATCCACGCCTGCCATCGGGGCATTTCAACCTGGGAGTCCTGTTTGCCACACGCGGCATGGATAAAGAAGCCCATGCCTCTTTCAATCGAGCCCGGGCTGCAAAAAAATTCCATCCAGAAAAACATCTTCTGCCGGCAAAGGTCGCGCTGTATCAGGGTCGCGTATTGCTCAATTTGAAACGGTATAAAAAAGCTGAAAAAGAAGTACGAACATTTCTAAAGAAAAAACCGGAGCACGTGGATGGGCAACTACTGCTGGGTGAAATTTTGGAGGCGAGCGGAAAATCTAATGAGGCAGTGGCCTGGTATCAATCGATTCGATCCAGTTTAAAAGACAGCCGCATCATGGCCAGGATTGAAGCTTCGATTGCCCGGCTCTATATCAACGAACAACTCTGGGACCAGGCCATTGAAGCGCTCGAGCGGTCTTTAAGTTTTGATCCGAAAAACGGACCCCGACAATATTTTCTTGGGAAACTATTATGGGAGCATGGCAACCAGTCGCAGGCCACCAGGCATATTCGCCAGGCGCTGGCACTTCAACTTGACCCCTCACTTACACTGGAAGCCGAAGCACTGTTAACTGAAATTGAATCCCGGTGAGTAGAAAAAAATTATATTAAGAACGGTTATTCCGGAATCGTTGGGCAATTGGAATCCGGCGACCACTACCAAAGGCTTTGCCTGTCACTTTAAGCCCCGGTGCTGCCTGATTACGCTTGTACTCGTTATTGTCTACCTTGGACGTGATCTCCCTTACCAGTTCTGCATCGAACCCCTGACCTATGATTTCATCCAAACTCAGATGCTGCTCGATGTAGGCTTCGAGAATCGCGTCCAGTATTTCGTAAGGCGGCAGGCTGTCCTGATCCGTCTGGTCCGGACGCAACTCGGCGGTGGGAGGCCGGTCAATTACGCGTTGAGGAATGACTTCACCGTTGCGATTGATCCAGCGTGCCAGTTGGTAGACACGAGTTTTGAGGACATCGGACAACACTGAAAGTCCACCCGCCATATCACCATATAACGTACAGTAGCCCACCGACATTTCACTCTTGTTACCAGTCGAAAGCACCATGCTGCCCCATTTGTTCGACACCGCCATGAGCAGGTTGCCACGAATCCTCGCCTGGATATTCTCTTC
>JAJDAX010000293.1 GCA_029261615.1 Nitrospinaceae bacterium | reverse complement strand
ACGTTTGCAACGACCTGGGGATTGTCCTCTGATCCCTCAAATTGCACTTTGTTCCGGGACCATAATCCAAACAAAACTGTACGAATTACGTGTGGGCGGCCAAGCAAGGTGGCGATGGTGATTGAGTCGTGTTTGGAAGGTGACGGTTCCTTAAAGCGCATCGAATCGTCCAGACTCATGAACCAGGCGATGGTAAGCAGGATAACGGTAAGAAATGCGTATATTACCAGGTAGGTTGGGCCTTTAATGTGAATCAGAAATTCAAACATGGGCCGACCGCAATCTTTCAATGGAACATTAAAAATAATAGGTCGGGTATGGGTTCCCCGAGGAATCAGGATAAGAAGGCAGGGCAGGGTATGTCAATTAATTTTCTAACCGGTTGGGAATTCCAGCGTGATCCGGGTTCCTCTGCCCGGTGCGCTCGTGGCCCTGATGGTGCCGCCATGACGCTCAACAATTTTGCGACACAGGGCAAGCCCCATGCCGCTACCCTCAAAGGCATGGCTTGAATTCAAGCGTTCGAACGGTCTAAAAATGCGGGCGCTGAAACTGTCATCGAAGCCAATTCCATTGTCTTCTACATGGATCTGGATATGGTGATCTTTGGGAGTTGAGGTCGAAATTGTTATTTGTGGCACCACATCTTTGCGAATGAATTTGAGGGCATTGCCAATCAGGTTGGCGAACACCTGTCGAAGCTGAACCTTGTCCCCTTCGATTATAGGGAGCGGTTCAACTTGCACCTTTGCTCCGTTTTCTTCCATACGAAACTCAAAGTCGATCAGAACATCTTCGACCAGGCGGTTGAGGTCAGTTGGAGCCAGTGGGCCGGATTTTGCACCAGCCCTGGAATATTTCAGAAGGTCCGTTATGAAGCGCTGCATACGGACAGTTCCACGCAGCATCCGATCGAGATAGTCTTTTCCCCGATCGTCCAAATTGTCTCCGTAGGTTTTTTTCAGGCGTTCGCCAAAAGCGGTCACTTTACGTAAGGGTTCCTGAAGGTCATGTGACGCGATGCTGGCAAACTCATCCAGATCCTGATTACTGCGGACCAGTTCGCGCGAATAATTTTGGAGATCCTCTTCGTAACGTTTGCGAGTGATCGCCATGCCGGCAAGGAAGGCGGAGGAGCTCAGATGTCTTAATTCTTCGACGGAAGGGCTACGCGAATGTTGGCAAAAAATCCCCACTACCCCAATGGAATTTCCAGAGGGATCAGGGATAGGAATGGACCAGCAGGATTTGTACTCGTAGATATCGCGTTTTTTTGGGATCTGGTCCCATTGCGGATCATCTTCAATATTTTCGACTATCACAATTTCGTTTTTGTAAGCGGAGATTCCAAATGTTGAACCCTGAGGCGACACGCTCCACTTGGTCAACCCCAGTTGCAAGGAATCGCTGAGTTGGGGCGCGGATTTCAGCGTGAGCTCGGTGCGTTCTTCATCCATTGTGTAGATGGTGCAAAGGGTGTCCGGCAGGATTTGACGTTTCAGGTTTAAATTGACAAGGTCAAGAACTTCTTCAAGGGAGTTGCCTATAGCAAGATGTTCCAGGATGCGGTGATGTGTTTTAAGAATATCTTCACTCTGTTTTCGGATCATGATTTCGAGTTTAAGCCGTTCTTCCATTTCCAGCAATTTCATGTCTTTCTGGCTTAAACCGGGTTGGGGAGGAGAATCTGAAGCAGAATGTTCTTTTAATCTTGTTCTGGTTTTTTTATCAGTAGTGGACTCGCGGGAATTGGTCGCTGAGTTTGTTCTAAATGAAAACAAGGTGCCGTATCCCAATCCGAAAATCGCCAGCAAGACCAGTAACAGGTAGGTGGTGAAAAGCCATATAGGAGTATCGTCTTCAATTGAAAGACTAAGATAAAGTGTGCCGGAAAGACTACTCTCTCCCGGTGCCAGTAATTTGAAAACTTCTATATTGGATCCCTCTATACGAATTCCGAGGGGGCCTGGTTCCGCAGGCAAAATACCGGGGTTAACCTCAGCCAGGTATTGTGCAAAAAGAGAACCATCGGCGGTATATAATGCAGCAGAGCGAACACGGGGAAAATCGACAAGCGACATCAGCAGTTGTTCAGTTGATTGACGATTGCCTTCGACCAGAGTGGGGGGGATTGAAACCGATAGAGAACGAAGCAGGGTGTTTGCTTCTGAAATGCGGTGTTGCCCGGTCTGGTATAGATGAATGAACCAAAAGCCTGCAGTCAAAATGGCAAAGGTAACCAGCAGGATCCCCAGGGTCTTCTTTTTTAAACTGTGATCAATCGACACTTGTTCGGAAAAGGCCATGGATTTCATTTGCGCGGTTGAACTGCTGTTGAGTATTAAGCGAACCATTTACAGGCCCTTTTACTTATCGGAGGGATTAGAGGCCCCACTTGGAGTTAAGGTAACGGCTATTCAACAATTTTTCTATGAATTATTAGAGATAGACAACGAGCTTCCTCTAACTCCCCATTTATAAATAATTTTCATCCCCGGGTCCTCACACCCTCCAACAGGAAAAGGACTTTTTTACAGAATGAACCCAGTTTATAAAAGTTTGCTTATTGACGGCGACCGTTTGGCGAGTTTTTTTTCGACTCAGGGGGAGGGAGAGGTCCGCACGCCGGCGGTTCACAATGTACACGCCCTTGAAGAAAAAGCGATTATGGAGTTGACTCAGAAAATCAGCGAGTGGACAGCTTGTTTCCAGACCCAATTGGTCGAGATCGCGTTATCGGACACAGCTCATTTTCGCCGCCGAATGTTTAGCGATTACCAGGCTTACGGTCAAATCGCAATTCAGGATTCGCGTTTATACCAGGCACTGTTCCAATACCTCAAACGCAACTACCCTTGCCTGCGTTATCCTGGTCTGGAATCCATCGATGTACTTGGCGTTTGGGCAACTTCTCCCTATATAATGAACGAACCCCGATTGATGATCAGTACCAACCCCAACCTCGCCATGATTCCAGGAGACGGATGGAATCCAAAACTTTCGGACTCAAAACCTGTATCGACCAGCCGCTACCTCGCCGACCTCGAATTTTTTCGTCAGGCGCTTTGCGGCAGGCCAGCCGATAATTTTGAAGGCTGTCCGGGAATCGATTCTGAAAAGGCGCAGGAACTGTTGACACCGTTCCGGGAAGCTGTTGAGGATTACCGAACGCAAAATGATTTTTGGAAAGCGGGTATATGGAAAATGATCGAAGATAATTATATCCGTGCCGGGAAAACAAAGGAAGACGCTCTATTCTGCGCCCGGCTGGCCCGTATCTGCCGCTACACGGATTATGACTGGATCAAAAAAGCACCCATCCTCTGGTCTTCCGCAGACGGCGAACGAAAAACATTTTAATCTTTGTACATATATTTCTGATGGCTCACGTCGTACTCGGTGACGCGTCCAAGGTGGGTGCTCGGCGAGCGGCCAATGTAAAATCTGGAAGATGACCAACAAGATAATTCTTAGGAAGCGATCAAAGATATTTCCTGGTTGAAAAATGGTTTGCCCACTAGCACCACCGCAAGTTGGTTTTTGTTGGCCGTGCGCCGAGCCCTCCTCGCCGGAGGGGCAGCAGGAAGCATTTTTCGATGCGTCACATTAGATTACGTCAGTTCAAAAAATATTTGCCTACTAGCACCACAGTAAGTTGGTTTTTGTTGGGCGTGCGCCGAGCACTAGGAGGCGAAGGGGTCGGGGGGTTCGATGGGGAAAATTCCCTTGGTCTCGGGAGTTTCCGCATTGTGATCGATGTGAATGTCATATTCCGTATCGCTGGACCATTTGATGATGATGTAGCTGGGGAACTTGGTGGTCTTATCAATCGTAGCCGATCGAATTTGTTCAACAGTAAGATTTTCTGATAGGGAAAGATCAGCGCCGGTCAGATTGGCACCATTGAATGTGGTGCCTGGGAACTTGGCGGCGCGCATGTTGGCGTTTTTGAGATTGGCGTCGGTCAGGTCGGCGTAGCTTAAATCCGACCCGTGTCCAATTTCGGCTTTCTCTAGGTTGGTCCTTTGAAGAGTGGCTTCACTCAAATCTGTTTTAGAGAGGTTGGCTTCCAGAAAGTTGGCATCCGTCAAGTCGGCACTGTAAAGGTTGGCACCGCCCAGATTTGTTTTGTGGAAATTTCCCCTGACGAGATCCGTCTCAGAGAGGTTGGCCCCTATCAGGAGTGCTCCGCTGAGGTCCGAGTCTGTTAAATCTGCGTAGGTCAGATCGAGTGCGCAGAGGTCTGATTTGGCCAAAGTGATGCCGCTCAAAGCTGGCAGTTTGGCTCGCCATCTGACCAGACCGCGAATCGATTCGGCTTTGAGGTGGATCATTTCCACTTCATTTTTATTTAGTATGGATTTCAACTGCATCAGCAGTTCTTCAGCGCTCATTGAAGGCAAGGGGTCTTTGTCGAACATGGTGATTCCTTTCCTGATCTTCCACGGCAAAATTTTTTAAACGGTGCTAAACACAAGGACAACAGAATATATTTTAGATGCGCCCGATAGACTGATTGATTCAAAAATGTTGAGCCACTTGTCTCCACGGCGAGTGGTTGCTCAGCCGCAATTAGTCATTCCGCGTTTTTCAAGATAGCGCTGGTGGTAATCTTCTGCAGGATAAAAAACAGCAGCAGGTTTGATTTCG
>JAJDAX010000292.1 GCA_029261615.1 Nitrospinaceae bacterium | reverse complement strand
CCTTTTCCCGCCTGTATTCCGGCAGCAGGTGACGGCCTGGAATTTCATTTTTCTCAATCTTCTTTTCCAAACTATCTGCCATTTCCAAAAGTAGTTTTAGCTGGTTTATTTCAAATGGGATTCCTTGAATTATTTGTTTCATTTCTTTCAAAGAGATTTTAATAACCCTGGAAAACTCCTGTAAGTCTTTTAGTTCTTCCATGCTTGAGTTTTCTTTCACTCCCGAAAGCAACTCATCAATATTAATATCAATTTGGATTAAGCTATCTATTACGGGTTGCCATGATTCTTTAAATTGAAACATAAACCTCCTGCCCTACCGCTGGCTACCCACAAATGCAGCGTACATGATTGTTTCCGAGTCACCATCGAGTTTTAAAAGCGCATTGACTAAATCGTCAAAAAATCCGCAGGTCGTCATGATTCCAAAATCGAGGGCGGTGCAGGAAAGATATAAATTCTGGGCAAGGTGCCCGATATCCAACAAAACGTAACGGTAGCCTCTTTCTCCATATTTATACTTTGTGCGAGCCAAAAATCCGGAAATAAGAAATACGATAGAAGCTTGTTCGCAATATTCCTGCCCGCACAATGCCTCCGCCATTTTCTCTGTGGGGTCAAAAATCTTCAGGGTTTCCAATGAATGATTTGAAACTTGATAATGGTATAAACCTTTTTCCAAGCCATCTACATTTCGAACAGCAAGATAAATCTCCGCAGGGTAGAGAGCCCCTCCAGAAGGCGCTGTTCTTAAGGGCTGCCCCTCACCGCCAGGGATAGGAATCTCCCCGGTTATTCCAAATGTCTGAAAAAGCATTTTTGACAGTTCAGGTAGGGAAACAGGGGTTTCTCCAAAGGTCCTCACCGACCTTCTACTTTTGATGACTTCATCAAATCCCCGCTTGCCTTCTGGCCATGTGTCTTCATCCGGCAACTTTATTGTTTTCGCATAGGGGTATTTCTTGTAGCCCTGGGCCATTCGACGCAATTCGGCCCGGGAGAAATCTGACTTGGGCGAATTCAAATGCCCTGTATCACGATGAAGCTTGGTGTTCTCATGATACAACTCTGAAATTGAAACCTCTTCAGAGCCTAATATATTGTCATCATCCATTGCGTCACCTGCATTCATTTCGTCACCTGTTTTTACGGGAAGGCATGAGGAAACGGATTTGCTCTATTGCCGCTTTCCAAATTGCATTGCAATCCAAGTTTTTCTGGAACTTCTCTATATCTGTTCACACCTAAATGCATATGGTTATGATTTATATCAAGGGGCTGCATCCCTGGAATCACCACTCTTGCGACTTTAAATCCTGCATGACTTATGTCCTCAGTGGTTAAATCAAAATAGAGTGGCTCCAGGTTTTGTCTCGCAAGTTCTTCAGTAAGAAAGTCCACGCAATTCTGAAGATCACCCATGTTAGCCAGAGGTTTTAATTCTTCAAAATTTAATTTCTTTGGCGAAGATTTTAAAAACTCCAGAGAAGATTGAAGATTTGGGCAGACAGCATGAGCCAAGGCATGGAGCGTGGGAGTTGTTAAATTTTTGAAGTCGGGGTCCGGGGAAAAATCTGGTTTTGCTCTTGAATAGCGGCCCATTCCAATAAAGGTAAGCAGCGTTTCTTCCAGTGCAAGTATTAATGATTTTTCTGGATCTAAATCCACACCCAGCCCCATAACTGTGTGTGGAGGAACTCCTGACTGATTCTCTAACACAATCAGGAAAACATAGGCATTAATATCCAAAGTTAATGAATACATTTTGGCTTTAACTGGCAACTCCATTAACTCTGCATATAACTCTCTGGCCAGTGGGTTTTTTATTTCGTTAATTTCAATTTCAGGCGGTGAAATCCCCTTGAGCCAATGCACCATGAAAGCATCGCGCTCTATGACTTCCAGTATTCCTTTATATATGGAAGATATTCTATCGGGACCACAAGCCATTCCCGTAGAAATTTGGTCGCAAAACCAGATATCCCCATACTCCTTGCCTGGGAAGGGAATAAAAACCGATTGGGCAGGAACCCATTTGGGTTTTCCGCCACCCAAAGGGGCACATTGGACCCAATGAATTTTTGTGTCGGAAGAGAGGGGCGAGAATGGAAAGTCCGGCGAGTTATATTGTTCTGGGAGAAAAAATTGCATCGCCTCCAGATCAATGGGATCAGCATCCCCATGGTTTTCTATTAATCCTCTGTAACTTTCTTTTAGCAACTTTTGTTCGTCAATAAATGCAGACGAATATCGTTCAATACATTCCCCCAGGGATTTCATTAAAGCGCGGTTACGATTGGTGGATACCGCGTCTCCAAAGTTTATTGATGAAGAATTATTCAGGGGATTCATTTTTGAGGGAAAGGTCCGGGCAAAAAAAACGGCAGGCTCACCGGGTTCCAAATCCTCAAACTCAACTTTTTCGATCACCCCAAACTTGGAGCTGATCAGCCGGGAGGCCCTTTCGACGCAAGACTCCAGGCTTGGAAGGGTTTCGCTATTAATTCCACAGTTTTCGGAGGGGGGATTCATGATCCCCAGATGGCAGTCTTTGGACTTTTAATAGAGCACTCAACGCATCGCGGAATTTTAAATATCTGGTGTCTTTTGGGGATTGGAGATAATCCGTTGTATTCGTAAATTCCACCAATAGTTTTCGGAGATGAGATCCCTGTCAGAAATCGGGTTATTTCCAAAACCATTTCTCCGGAAATCACAGACACAAAGGGGTCAATATTTTCTGAGGTCCCCGCTTGATTTTGCTTTCCTGAAGAGCCATTAGTGTCAGCAAGAAACGAAAGAGCTCCCTCATGCGCAAAATATCGGGACTTCAGACAAGCGATACAAGGGCTTTGGAAAGGAATAACCAGAGGACCTAAAATAGCTTTATCACTTTCAATCGCCATACAACAGAAATTGATACTTTTATCATGGCAAAAAGTGTTTATGTCCGAAAATAGTTTAAAATCCAATCTCTCTGAAACGGGGATCAGAAGATCAATACCCGCTTCTTCAAAATCTGGTGAGCGGGACATAAGATCTTCAGCGCTATTGAAAAAAAGTGTTTCTTTAAATCCCATTCCAGTCAAACTCGAGTTAAAATTTCTTTGGAATTGGGGCTGGGCAATCACGCCGATTTTTGAAGATCGAATTTTTTGAAAAGCGGCCAGCGGAGTATTGGTGAAGCGGGATAAGAAATTAATTTGGGAAGAAAAAGATTCCCAATTCTCGTGCTTACTTTTTTCGGGAACCTCGTTTTCATGAAGAAGCCCGTTTACAAAAAGAATCTTCAAAAGAAATTCGATTGTCGTAGGACGAAAGGAATCACTCTTCGAAGCTACTACTTCTTTCAAAGAGTGATCCCCGTCCAGAAGAGTGTGAATTGATTGGAATACATTAAAAAACAGTTCATTTTCCAGCGTAAAAAGAAAGTCATTGCCTCTGAACTGTAGGCGAGAATCCCCTATATCAACAACGGAAGCCCAGCATGCCAATTTGGGTAGCTTTGGCAACTGTACTTTTAAACTATCCAGAATATTAAGTACGGTGTCTTCCATTGTCAGAAAAGGACCGGGGGGAAGGTAAAAAATTAAGCGCCTAGACTATCAGGATTTTAATTTTTACGCGGGTGCAATACAAGTACAACAAAAGGCTGTGGGACGAATTTCCTTAATTTCATGGGTAGTGTCCCCATGTTTTTCAAATCCTCCTAGATTATCTTCAGAAAGCTGGAAGTCTTCCAGGATTTTTCTGGGATCTGAATAGACGGATTTTTTGTAGTCTTCATCTAAGGAAATTTTTTCGATGGCATCTTCTAACAATGTAGCGCTCATAAATTCCTCCTAACAAAATTTAGTAAAAATTTATCGCCCTATCTTTAACATTTTAAACCACCAGAAGCTAGAAGTTTTTAGTTGCAATTAAATCAAATAGTTAATAATGTGTCACTAACCCCGTCCGAGGAAAAAAATTTGTTATGCTAAAAATTTTAATTCGGAATTTTAAATATTGGCCTTGGAAAACACGGTTTTCCCTGTTTAATTTTTCTAAACCACTGTTTGAATTTGCGCTAATCCCGCTACTGGTCACTCTTTGGGGATTTTTCACCTCCGCCAATCTAGCGATTGCCGAAGAGAGCCCTCAAGTTTTATCTGAAGAGGAAAAAAAGATTTTGAATATGGGGATCTCAGAACTTCTCCAGATGGACGTTGTGGTCACCTCGGCAAGCAAAAAACCGCAAAAAATAAATGAAACCGCCTCCGCTATTTTTGTGGTTACTCAGGAAGATATCAGGAGGAGTGGTGCAGTCAATATTATGGAAGCCTTGAGAATTGTTCCCGGTGTTCAAGTCTCAAAGATTAATCAAAATCGTTATGCCATTTCCATTCGGGGTTTCAACAGGCGTCTGGGCTCAGATAAATTACTGGTTCTAATGGATGGTCGCACGTTATACAGCCCATCAGCCGCAGGAGTTTTCTGGTTGGGGCAGGACACTGTTTTAGAGGATATCGATCGAATAGAGGTAATACGAGGACCTGGAGCTTCTTTATGGGGATCCAATGCAGTTGCCGGGGTGATCAACATCAGCACCAAATCATCTCATGAAACTAAGGGAGCACTCGTTTCAGGCGGAATAGGAAGTGAAGAGAGAGGTTTTACATCTCTTAGATACGGCGGTCCCATTAGCGAAGGATTGGACTTCAGGGTCTATGGGAAGTACCGTTCCCGCGATGGGGGAGAGAACCCCAATGGCACGGACGGTATTGACGATAAAGAAATCGCCCAGGGTGGGTTTCGCGCCGATTGGGAAGTTGATGAAACAACCGACCTCACCTTTCAGGGAGATCTATACAACGCCGACGCGGGCCTCGATTTCCTGAGTCGGTTTGTTTCCCTGCAACAAGGTTCCACACCCTTTCAAGGAACAACAACTCAAAAGGGTGGAAACTTTTTATCAAGATACAACAAGGCCCTTTCAAATGAATCTAATTTTAAGGCCCAAGTTTACTATGACCGCCTCGAGAGAGAATCCGCTGTTCCTTTCGATAATGTGGTCGATCAGTTTGATTTTGAGTTCCAGCATGATTTCAAAATAAAGGACACACATCGGGTTTCATGGGGAGCAAACTACCGGCTTTCAAATTTCAACTTCACCAACACCAATATCGTAACCTTTCCAAACGACCTGACACATCTTTATGGGTTTTTTATTCACGATGAAATAATACTGGTTCCCGATTTTTTGAACCTAATTGTGGGTTCCAAGTTTGAACACAACCAGTTCTCCGGTTGGGAAATTCAACCGAATGTAAGAACCAACATACGATTTACGGAACAGCATTCTGCCTGGGCCGCTGTTTCAAGAGCCGTTCGTATTCCAACAATCTCGGAAGAGGGGGCCCTGATTAACAGGGCCGTAGTTCCGCCCGGTGCTGGCCTGCCCCTACCTCTGCTGCTTACAGAAGAAAACCAGGGGAACCTGAACGCGGAAAGCTTAGTGGCCTATGAAGCAGGTTACAGGTTTAAATTAAATTCCAAGTTCTACTTTGACATTTCCGGTTTTTATTTTGATTACAACGACATAATCGAGCTCACCCAGTCGGCACCCAGGTTCAATCTGATGCCTTTCCCCCCACACCTGCAGATAACAGCACAAAATGAAAACTCGCTGGAGGGGGATGCCTATGGCTTTGAGCTGGCCAGCCAATGGCAGGCACTACCTCAGTTAAAACTTGCCGGAAGCTATTCTTATCTCGATGTCGACCTGAAACCAACAAAATTAAACACATTCATTCCACAGAGCTTTAACAGTGAAGGTGATTTGGATGCTGAGGGCGAACCCAATCACGTTCTTTCCGCCAGGGCCTATATCAACCTGCTGAAAAATCTTGAGTTCGATATTTTATATTATTTCACTTCCAACAATTCAGCGAGAAATGTTCCTTCTTTCCACCGGCTTGATTTGAGGTTGGGTTGGAAACCAATAGAGGAACTGGAATTATCTTTGGTGGGGCAGAACATTGCTGATGAAAAACATTTTGAATTAAATGAACTTTTGGAAAGAGCAACGCAAACAGAAAGAAGCTATTACTTTAAAGCGACAGTAAATTTTTAATATTAGAAATTTTTAAATTAGTACATTGACGTGATATTAAATAAAACGTTTTCAATACTACTGATATTTTTTATTGCAGACCTTTGGGTTTTTACTCAATACAGCTTGGGAAATGAAACCCAAAGAAGAGAATATATTATTAAAGCCAGTTTTATTCTAAAATTTCCGGCCTTTATCAATTGGCCTGTTGAACACAGCCCAATGAATCTATGCGTACCATCAGATGATCCCTATAGGAATATCTGGAAGATTCTTGAGAAGAATACGACCAACCTGATTCCCTTTAATTTTCATGACTTAAAAAATTACTCAGACTATGGAAATTGCCATATTTTGTTTATTTCTGGCAAAAAGGGCCTGATAATTGAGAGACTGGTTTCAGTTGTAAGGGGGAAACCCGTCCTGATCATCGGAGATTCCAGTGGCAATCTTGAAAAAGGAGCTGGGATCAACTTTCTGGTTGTAGACAACCGTGTCCGATTTGAAATTAATCGGAAATCTTTAAGAGCCAAAAATCTCAAAGTATCTTCAGAGCTATTGGAGCTGGCATACAGAGTCGTGGAATAATGAAATTTTTCAACTCACTTTCAATTAAATGGAAAATCATTTTCTTAATTGTGGTGAGTTCCATTTCTTCCTTACTGATTGTTTGTTTTGTTTTTGTATATAAAGACTTAAACCTTTTCAAAAGTATCTATATCAACAATTTATCAAATATGGCCTCTATTATCGGTCACTCTAGCCGAGCCGCTCTATTTTTTGGAGACAAAGAAGCCGCTGAAAAATTTATTTCTTCACTGAAGGAAGAAAAACAGATCCGTTACGCAGCTTTGAATAATGCCAAGGGAGAATTATTTCAGGAGTTTGGAAACCCGGAATTTAAAAAACAAATTGATCAAAACGAGATTAATTCCATTTTTGGCCCAGATCACTTTACTTTTGACGTCCCCGTTTCCCTGAAAAATAAAGTGATCGGCAATCTGGTCATCTACGGCGAATTAAATGAATATCAAAATATAGTAAAAGATTATCTGATTTTTGTGTTTTTCACATTTTGGGGCATCGTGGGCCTGGTGGTTTTATTTGCCATTAAAACCCACAAGATCATCTCATCGCCAATTTTGTCTCTTGCAGGTACAGCAAGGAAAATCTCCCAGAACCCCGATTTCTCTTTAAGAGTAAGCTCAAAACCCCAAGGAGAGATTGGAATATTATTTTCCGCGTTTAATTCCATGTTGTCTGAGCTTGAGAAAAGAGAAGATGAACTGCTTGAATACAAAAACCATTTGGAAGATATGGTCAGAGAAAGAACTGAAAATCTGCAAAAAACAAATGAACTGCTGGTAAATGAGATTGAAGAAAAGAAAATTTTTCAAAATAAGCTGGGACATTCTTTAAATGAAAAAGAAATCTTATTAAAAGAGGTCCAACATCGCGCAAAGAATAATATGCAAATCCTATCCAGCTTGATTTGGCTTCAAACTCAAGAAATGGAAGATCCGTGTTGTGTTGAAAAATTTGAAGAATTTGGAAATCGGGTTCGCTCCATGGCTTTGGTTCACGAAAAAGTAATCGCATCCTCGAACTTGAATGAAATTGACATCGTAGATTATTTAAATGAGTTTTCAAATGCATTGGGAAATGCTCTATTCAAAAACAACAAGGAAATCAGCCTTGAGGTCAAGTGTGGAGACTTTCATCTGGACATGGATAGGACACTGGCTTGCGGCTTGATACTGAACGAACTGGTATCCAATGCCTACAAACATGGTTTTCCGGGAATGCTTCAAGGAGAAATTGAGATAGATGGGCGCTGTGAAAATGATGAAAAAATCATATTAAGTGTGACCGACAATGGTATCGGTTTTCCTGATGGATTTGACATTGAGAATGTTTCTTCATTAGGATTGGATATTGTCAAGTCTTTGACCAAAGAAAAGCTTGGAGGACACGTCTCCTTAATTCAAAACGGTACTACCAAAATTGCAATTGAATTCAACAAGGACTCTAACCATCATGACCACTGAAACAAAAATTCTAATTGTCGAAGACGAAGCAATTGTCTCCCTTCACTTAAAAAGATCTTTGGAAAACCTGGGCTATAAGGTGAGCGATACCGTGGGGTCGGGAGAGAAGGCGCTGCATCTTCTTTCTGAAGAAACTCCGGACCTCATTTTAATGGACATTATGCTTGATGGAAAATTGGATGGGATTTCAACCTCCGAACAAATAAAAGCCAAACATCAAGTCCCGATAGTCTACTTAAGCGCCTACTCAGACAATAAAACGTTAAACCGTGCAAAACTAACCGAACCAAGTGGGTATCTCACCAAACCATTTAAAGATCAGGATCTGAAAACCACTATCGAATTAGCGCTGTATAATTTCAAAAGGGAACATAAACAGCATAAGGATTTTAATTGGGTTATTAAAATATTGAATAGTGCAAATTGTCCCCTTCTGGGCTGCGATCCCAACGGGATAGTTCAAATTGCAACGAAGTCAGTTGAGAATTTTTTTGGGATATCTCCTGACAAATTTCTCGGCTTACCTCTTGAGGAGATTGTTCAGGTATTTAATCCTTTAGGAAATAAAGTCGAACTAAATATTGAGCAAAATTTAAAGAAAAAGAACATGCTTTATTTTGGATGGATGAATGTAAAAGCGTTTGATAAAGAGATCAATGGCGCTTCTGT
>JAJDAX010000291.1 GCA_029261615.1 Nitrospinaceae bacterium | reverse complement strand
CGGTAGACGCTCATGAAGCGGTCGCGGATTTCTTCAGGGGTGTGGGTGACGCGTCCGCGATTAGAATCGAAGCTAGGGGTTACTTTGATGAGCAAAAAAGAGGGCCCATCCTGCGACATCACTTTTTCCAATTCCACTTTTAAATCTTGAGAGGTGTCGACCCGCTGGCTGTAAGGGTAGCCGTTTGCAGCCGCCACTTTTTCCAGTGCGATTTCATTTGATAGAGAGCGCTGTTTGCCGGTCGACTCGTACACTTCATTGTCGATGCAAAGGTGCACCAGGTTTTTCGGTTTAGCGGCGGCGATCATCGCAAGAGTGCCCATCGACATCAGCACATTCCCATCGCCATCAACAATCACCGTCCTGCGTTCCGGCTGAGCCAGTGCCGCCCCCAGGCCAATGGAAGATGCCAGCCCCATAGAGCCGATCATATAAAAGTTTCCTTCCCGGTCCTCCACATTAAAAAATTCCCGGCTGATAAAGCCGTTTGCAAGAACGACGGGTTCGTCTTTTAAAAACGTGGCGATAATTTCCAGTGCTTCTGTGCCTGTCATCAAATTCTTCCTGTCAAAAAAATGGGAGTGAAAGGGTTAGCCGTGTGGTTTTTGATTATTGATGCCCTTCGTTATAGAGACCTTTTTTTACCAGCAGGGTGAAGGGGATTTTTTTATTCTGGATCGTGTCGATGGCAAGGGCAAAAGCGGCCTCGGCACCTTGCTCATCGCCCGGTTCCACCACGGCATGTGGCATACCGGAAGTTTCGAGCAGAGGTTCATTGATGTCGCCCATGATGATGTGCTCCGGAGCATCTTTTCCACCGAACCCGCGCCAGCTCATGACCACCAGCACGGGCAGGTTGTAAATCAGGTTTAACGAGGTGAACGCATTCAGGCTATAGCCCAGCCCGGAATTCTGCATGAGCAGAACGGGTCCACGTCCTGCCATGTAGGCACCCGCGCAAAGACCAACTGCCGCGTCTTCGCGCACCGCAGGGTAATAGGATACATCCTTGCGTTCCTCAAGATTCGAGATCAGCCCGGAAAGCAGGGAACAAGGAACGCCGGTGAAAAAATCGAATTTTTCTGCAACCAGCCGGTCAGCAAAACTTTGTGATGTCAGCATTAGGGTAATTGGGTTTTGTTAAAAGTTTGTGGAGGGTTTGTTTACCAGGCCTGAATCTGCCGCTCCCCGCCAAATTCCATTTGGAGTTTGTGGAGCAGTTTGATGTATTCAACAATGCCCTCGCGTCCATGAAACTCAACACCGAGGTCACGCGCCGCCTGATTGGACATGGGGACACCTTCTTCACCCGGAACACCTTCGACTTCGCCAAATGAATCGACGATTTCACAAACCAGCTTGCCGAGGTCCAGGTTTTGAATATGGCCATCCACCAGATGAATCGTTTTACCCGCGACCTCTTTGTTGCCGATGACTTTATCGAGACATTGCACGACGGCGTCGAGACCGACATACTTGGTGCTTCCCTTTAGATCGACGTTGTAGTTGGTCGCGAGATAATCTACGGTATTGAACCACTCCGATTTGTTGATCTCGGGACGGACACCATAAATTGTTACCGGCCGAAGGATCACCATTTCAAAAGCACGTGCCTTACTGTAATAGTTGCAGAACGATTCTATCGAAGACTTGATGGAACCGTAGAGAGAACCCGGCCATACAGGATGGTTTTCATCCAACGGGTTGCTTTCATTGACGGAGGGTAAAACCTTGCCAAATATGGAGCAAGCGCTCATGAAAATAACCTGCTTGACTCGCGCTTTCTTGGCCGCTTCCAACAGATTAATACTTCCATTCACATTCGCGGTGATAAGTTCATCGGCAGTTTGCACAGGGCCAGGAAAATGCGCCAGATGCACCAGGACTTCTGCCCCTTCGACCAGCTTGGCCAGCGATTCTTTATCCGTAAGGTCACCGACAACGTAGTCGACGTCTTCGTAAGGTTTCAAGTGCTCCAGAACACAGCCGTCGCGAATGAGGGCGCGAACAAATGGCTTGTCCTCCCCTTCCTTTCCGCCATGCAAAACTTTTATCAGATGGGATCCCACCATACCGGTGATCCCCGTCATTGCAATATTCATTAACCTGCCTCCAGATGTCTATTGTACGCGAGCTGAGAAGCCCGGATTTATTTTGCAAAATACCGCAATGCCGAATCACCTAGCCAGATGTGAAATCCAGCGAAAAACCTTATTTTTGACTGCGGTGCACGTCATTATGGCGTTTGCCCCGCCCTCAAGTCAAGGCCCACTTGACCGGATTCCCCCAGGTGGATTTTATCTTTGCATGTTATTTCATGAGGTGATTTGACGACCAATATCTTCAAGAGTCACTAATTTTTGCTACACTCGGTTGACAGCCCTGCTTTTTCCCCTGATCCTCAAAATAGGCTACAGGGATCAAATTTCCCGACACCATCTACGTTTAAGGGCATACGTATTTTATTCTTTTTCCGAAACAACCTTTCAAGTCAAGAATCCTTCAGATAAAAATGATCGAAATCTCCACCAATCCAAAAATCGCGGCCACCGGCCTCTTCCTCATGATAACCACAGCTGCATTCACGGTGGCACACGCAGACCCTTTTTGCCGCGATGTTCTGGACTCGTATGACTTTGAGCAGAAGGTGTTTGCCGGGCCGGATCCCGATATCCTGCCTAACCGTATTCACCAGTACATACAAACCCGGGTTGAACATCAGGTCAACAAGGGGCAGATAACCAGCAAAGATGCGGATTACCTGATCGATTTCACCACAAACGAACTGGGTTTATTTCAGGATATTGCCCAGACCTGCAGACTTGAACCTGAGTCGGGAGTCCGCCTGATCGATCGTCTGCTTGACCCTCATTTTAAGTCGGGAAGCCTCACCGAGCATCAGGCAGAAGCAGGAAATGAAAAAGCTCATGAAACACTGAACGCGGTCTGGAAAGCCTGCCAGGTGTTCTGGATGGAGCAGGACACGCCAACGTTATGCACCCTCAACGATTTAAAAGACGAAAACGGAAAACCCTTTTTAATTCCCGATGGTCTGGAAGTCAGGATTGAAGGGGGTTCTCTCGAGGAGTTTAGGGCCCGCGCCTGGCATCAGAATGGAAACAGGGAATATTTGATGAACGCGCAGGGTGATATTTTTGAAAACAGGGTAGAACAAACTAAAGACCGCTGAAACCCGGACAAACTATAAAGGAGAAGCAAATGAACAAAACATGGGGCCGGCTGATTCTGGCTTTTATCATTCTTAGTATTTTAGCGGGATGCTCAAGCCCGAAAGAACAGTTCATTGACGCTGCAATACGCGAGGGCAGCGTGACGGATCCGAAGGTACTTGCCTGCGCTGCCGATAAACTTCAGGCAGAGATGGGCGATGAGCGTTTTCTGAAATTGGTCGAAGAGCTTGCTTTAATCGCAGACAAAAAGAAGGATAAAGGGGATGCCAGCCTGAAACTGATGGGGGCTTATACGGTGACGACTGCTGCCTGCGCGGTGGGCGATCTTTTTGGTTTGGGCGGCGGGAAGGAAGAATAAGACTGTACTAATAGTAGGAATTACCCTTCGCCTGGCGTCCGGTAACGCAGATTAAATTTTCGGCCTCAGGATAGTCTGCACGTAATTTATCTATCAGCGACAAATGAACCCGTGTATAGAAGACAAAGCTTCCCGAGCACAATCCAGAAATTTTTTCTGTTGCGAGACTGCGAAAATTAATACACCTGGAACAAGATTATGTCCAGAAGGTCAAACCTCTTAAACCGGTTTTACCTTTGAAGCCTGGGGTCCTTTTTGACCCACCACTTCTTCATACTCTACGTCCTGGTTCTCTTTTAGGGTTTTGAAGCCGTCCATCTGAATTTCGGAGAAATGGACAAACACATCTTTTCCATCAGGTGAGATGATGAATCCATATCCCTTTCTATCGTTGAACCACTTCACTTTTCCAACGGCCATAACACACCCCCCGAAAAAAGACAAATAAGTTGTATCCTACCATAAGCCAGAAGTGTTTGGACCTCCGAAACTTACATTTTTTAAGCCCCTTTAATTACAAGTATTTGTGGGGTGTTTTTTGTCAAAGGAAGAGGGTGTGAATTTGGGCCTGTAGGAATTTTTCCTACACTCTTAAAATCTAAGTTTTAAAGATAAAATATTTGAAATAGAATTCAGTCCAAACTTTAAATTATTTTAGAGAACATCAAAATCAATCATGGCCGATTGTGTTAATTGTACCGCCTGACATGCCAGGATATTTTTTCGTTTCAAATCACGTTCGGTGAGGGAATCGTGGTGTTCCATTTTTATCCGCCCTTCATCCAAACGTCCTGTACAGGTGGCGCAAACTCCGGATTCACAGGAGTACGGCGCGGGAATTCCCGCACGGAGAGCAGCGTGCAATAAAGTTTCTCCTTTTCGAATGGAAACTTCGGTTACCTTTCCATTCATTTTTACTTTTAAGATTTCAGGGATCACCACACCGCCACTTAAGGGTTCACCCACTTCTATTCCGGTAGAGATCGCACCGCCACCGTTCTTTTCCTCTTCTCCATAAAGGGAAACAAACTTTTCATAATGTATTCGGCTCGATTTTATCTTTCGCCTTTTTAACTGGCGCAACACCTCATCCATCATGCCTTCCGGACCACAGGTATAAAACTCCGCGTTGTCCGGCTGTTCCTTTTCAGTTTGCTCCAAGATACTTTCTATAAAAGGTTCATCCATTCTTTGCAGCAGGTGGTTGAGGTGAAACCTATCCTGCTCCCGTTCTTTCAATTCATCCAGTTCCTTTTTAAATATGATCGATGCTTCGTCGTGGTTGCCATAAATCAAGGTGACCCGGCTTTTTGGTTCTGTCGCCAGAATAGATTTCAGCATGGAAAACATCGGGACGATTCCACTGCCCGCGGCAAACATGACGTGGTGCCGCGCGATGGCGGCATCAGGTTGATGCACGAAGGTTCCGCGCGGTGCCTGCGCCCACAAGGTATCGCCTTCTTTCAATTCCTTGACCAGATAGGTCGACACGTTACCATTAACAATCCATTTGACGGTGATCGACAGCTCCGGGTCCACCGTTGGGGCGCAGCTTAATGAATAAGCTCTTCGAGCCAGGACACCCTTATTGAGCACACGTACTGTTAAGAACTGCCCCGGTTGGTATTCAAAAACAGGTTTTAATTCCTCCGGAATATCCAGCACTATCGTTCGCGCCCGTGCAGTTTCCTTGATGATTTGTTTGACCTTTAAAGGATGAAAAATTTTTTCAGGATCTTCATTGTCCCGGTGATGAAAACTATCCAGGTCCACTTCCACCGGATGCAGACCCATCGCCAGGTTTTTTGCGATGATCTGTTTCAGGAAAGTCCTGTTGAGAAATTTCAGAACCCAGCGGCGAATGCGAGCAGTCACTCCCCCCTTTTGGCCGATGACCCATCGCCCCATTATCTTTTGCAGGTTGAGAATGGTGGTGATATCTTTGCGTCGCTGGACAACATATTCCATAAAATACCGGGCGCTAATATGTTGTGCGCCCTGCTCCAAAGCCTTCAGAATCAGGGGATGCGCCAGCACCGCGTCTTCAATAGCGAGCTTGTTGCCCTGCCCGCCTATGGGGGAGGCAATGTGGGCTGCATCCCCGATCAAAAGCAATCCATCGCGAGCCCATTCGGTCGCTTCTCCAATTTTGACATCCAGCAGGGAACACTGGTCAAACCGTTTTAAATGTTCCGGCAGCACTTTGCCCAATTCCGGATCGACCTGTTTGACTCTTTCAAAAAATGCGGCCAGTCCTTCCTGTTTCATCCGGGCAAATCCACCTTTTGGGATGACCCATCCAACCTGGCTGGTGCCGCGCTCTTTCGGGATGTTGATGAGAATTCCCTGGTCGTCAAGGGTCAGGCCCAGTTCATTTTGCCACGGGATGGTGCGAGGCAACTCGAACCACACGAAATCGTAGCTTGTTTGCGTACGATCGAGATCAATGCCCAGATTTTTGCGCATGGCAGAAAACCGGCCATCGGCTGCAACAACCAATCGTGATTGCACCAGACAGGACTTCCCCTGCCGGTTGGCAATCACCCCGGCCACTGCACCCTCTTCCATCATTACACTTTGCACCGGGCAATCAGCGATGAAACGGAAATTGGGATAGCGACCGGCCTCTTGCACCAGCCGTTTTAGAAACGGTGGTTGGGGTGTGATGATGGCGAAGTTGTATGGCGGGGGTAGGTCGCGAATGGGCAGTGTGAACATTCGCCCTTTCTGATCGCGTATCTCAAAGGCGTTTACCTTTTCATAGTCCAGTTCTTCAAGCAAATGAGATAATCCCATTTGGTCAAGAATTTTTATAACCGACGGTTGGAAAGCATTTCCCCGAAATTCCCGGTCAAATGTTTTGTGTTGTTCGAGCAAGGTGACCTCTACCCCGCTACGCGCCAGAAGGACTGATAAAAAGCAACCGGCTGGTCCGGCCCCCACAATTGTTACATCAGAAGTCAGAGTATCCATAAAGCCCGGTGATTATTTTTAAGGGGTAGGTTGATATCCATTCTTTGGTAGATTCATTTCACTACTTAATATTTTTTCTGTCCGTGAGCTTCCCCCCTCGTTTCTAAAGAGAGGCGAGTTTTTAGGATAGAAAGTATCGAATTACCAGAAATTCCTTTGAGAATGTGTTGAGAGACTATTTGAAAATTTTTAAAGATATTCATCGCAAAGGATTTCGAGTTGGTTATTCGTTTCCTTCCAAATTTTATCAAGAGCGTCCTTATCCAGTTTTAGCAGGTCCTTTACTTTTGGGTTAAGCCCGGAAGAAGGAATTTTCCCACATCCAACTCCCATTTCGTACGCCAGGTGATCGGCTAAATGTAAGATAGAAGCCTCCATTTCCCACCTATAATTATTTTGGGGATCATGGTGGTTAGCCACCACCCCTTGCAGAAACTCAGGGAATCCCCAATGATTGAACAGGGCGGACCCTACGGCAGAATGATTGGTTTCCAAATATTGCTCTTCGTAGAAAACTATGGAATGGTCTCCCTGATAAAGGTTATTAAAAATTTCCATAATTTTTTCCGGCTTTGAAAGACAGATCTCTAATCTGCCCAGATCGTGTAAAAGTCCAGCGACATAATACCGCTCTGGATTCTCTTCATTTTTCAT
>JAJDAX010000290.1 GCA_029261615.1 Nitrospinaceae bacterium | reverse complement strand
CATGATTACGGCACCTCTGATGCAGCATGGAATCGATATCGAATTGCCGCAGGAAACCACGTCGGCAGTGCAGGTATCTGACAAGACCCCGACGATTTCCCTTAAACCCAATCGTTCTATTTACTGGGATAAAGACAAGGTCTTGACCTTGCCAAACTTGACCGAAAAATTGAAACGTTATCAAGCCTCGCAAAAAGATGCTGCCATTTACTTCCGGGCCGACCAGAAACTGGATTATGGATTTGTAATGAAAGTTATGGCCACCATCCGTCGTGCCGGTGTGCAGAACATTGGCATGATCACTGAACCTGAGCAATGAGTTACGCGCAACCTCAACCCGTTTCACGATACAACGAGATGCTGGTGGTCTCGGTTTTCGTGCATTGTCTGATTTTGGGGGTCATCATGTTCATTCCCAAGTCCGACTGGAAGAGCAAGGTGGTGAAACCTGCCGTTCTGCAGGTTAAATTTATTGAAAGTCCGGGAGTAGCGCCTTCAAAACCCGAGCTTCAAAAACCTGTTGAGACGAAGGTGAAGCAGGTGACCAAAAAGACGCCGCCTCCGATAGCCAAAAAACCGATTGCGAAGCCTCTTAAAAAAGCGGCGCCCGCGAAACCTGCAAAGAAAGTGGCGATTAAAAAACCGAGCCAGGTAAAGAAGCCGACTCCAATAAAAAGCCAGCCGGCAAAACCAGTGGCCAAGCCTAGAAAATCACCGGTACGCCCTGTTCAGAAAACCCCGGCGAAACCGGCTCCCGCCCCTGCTCCTACGGTAGTGCCTCCGGTTTCAGCATCTACAGACCTGTTTAAGGAATTGGATCAAGTGGCGGCGTTGCCCAAAAAAAAGATAGTTCCTGTTCAGCCTAAAAAAACTGACTCTTTTTTAGAGGAACAGGTTCGGGAGTTGGAGGCGTTGAAATCATCAAACGTTCCACCGAAGGTGACCCGGAGAACTCCTCTGGCTTTGGAAAAATTTCCACAGACTGCAGCCAGTGTGTCTGAAGAGAAGCATAAAAAATTTGAAGAGTTACTTGCCGCTCAAGCCAAGGCAAGCCCGGTGGCGGTAGCGTCCAAGAGTCCGTCTCGCCCCAAAGTCATGGACGACCTGGAATCCATTTCCCAGTTGAACTCGAAACGGACCGTGGTCCCTTCCACCACCTCGATGCCAAGGACCCTGCCTGGTACAGCGAATTCTGCGCAGACTAAAGAGATGGAGAGTATCCAGCAGGAACTGGCTTCCCTGAAACAGGGAGATATCAAGGTGGATATAAAAGTTGGTGCCCCTGTTAAAAAAGATTCTACCGCTCCCGCGTTTAAAAGTCAGACGCGTGGACTGAGTGCACTGGACCCCTCTAAAAACTATGTCGTAGCCACCTTGCCCATGAAATTAACCAAGCCGCCGGCAGGGGGGTCTCCTGAGGCTGACCGACTTTCCGAATATGTTGCGGCTATTCAGGAGATTGTGTACAGCAATTGGAAGAGTCCGGTCGGTGCCGAGCACAATATGGTGAAAGCCTCCTTTGTTGTTTTTCCTGAAGGCAAGATTGATCGTCCGTCACTTGTTCAAAGCTCCGGAAATGGAGTGTTGGATAATCTTGCGTTGCGGGCCATCAGTGCCTCCGAACCTTTCCCTCCATTCCCGAAGGAATTGAAGGAACCCAATCTCCACATCGTCGTTCATTTTCGCTATGTGTATCAGGAATAATATGGTCAAACTTGGTTTTGTCTGTCTGATCGCTATTGTTCTTTTGGGGAGTAATCAGCGAGCAATGGCGGAGTCGGATGCCTACATCCAGC
This sequence comes from Nitrospinaceae bacterium, assembly GCA_029261615.1. The sequence goes on along the minus strand of JAJDAX010000290.1, from coordinate 1,469 downwards.
AAGCGGATCCCTTGGTTTTCGAGAAGGATATTTCGATCAGTCAATCCGATCCTTCGGTGTCCGAACCGGATTTACCGGGTAACGAGAGTCAACAACTGGACATATCCAAAATGGATCTGGTTGAGGCCCTGTTGTTTTCAAAGTATGTGCGTGAGGTTAAGAATAAAATTAATGAAAACTGGGAACCCCCTGGGGAAGCCGTGAACAATGGTTTGCGTGCGTCGTTCCGGGTTTTTCCAAAAGGCCAAATTAGTCGACCCATCCTGGTTCAAAGTTCAGGGAATAAAAAATTGGATCACCTGGCTCTTCAGGCCATTCGCGTTTCCCAACCGTTCCCGCCATTCCCAAGGGAATTCAAGGAACCCAACCTCGACATCATTATTCACTTTCGCTATGTCAATCATGGAGAAGAGAATCAAGAAAATGAACTTTCTAAAGAAGAGTTTTTCTAGTCTGCTCCACAGAGGTATGTTTGTTGCGTTTCTACTATTAAACGCCCAGTGGGCAGTAGCCCAGTCCGATGTTCTCATCGATCTTTCGATGGAGACTCAGCCGGAGGTCCGCATTGCGGTTCCTGAGTTTGAACAGTTGAAGGGCAGTCAGGATTCAAGTGGTGTCGGTCGTGAAGGTCGTGAAATTCTGGAGAACGATCTCAAGTTGTTTGAGTTGTTCCAGCCCATCCGCCACAGTAATTACAGTTCGCAGGCCTCGAAAGAGCGAGGCACCGGAAAAGTTGATTATTCTGAATGGAATGGACTCGGTGCGCAATGGTTGATCAAAACCCAGTATCAGGTTGCGAGTTCCGGCGACAATGTTTTTATCTTCCGTCTCTATGACGTGGTCAACGAACGGTTCGTCGTGGGTAAACGCTATCGTGGAAAACGCCAGTGGGTGCGGCGCATGATGCATCGTTTCGCTGACGAGGTGATGGAACAATTGACAGGCAAGCGTGGCGTGGCTGAAACCCAGATCGCTTTTCTTGCGCAACAAGGGACCAGCAACAAAGAAATGTATGTGGTGGATTTCGACGGTTACAACTTGAAAAAAGTGACCCGTGAGAAATCGGTCATGCTGGCGCCGGACTGGTCTCCCGATGGCAAGGCTATTGTGTTTACTTCCTTTCGCGATCATAACCCGGATCTTGTGATGGTGGATCGCTCAGGGAATAAACGGAAGGTGTTGTTGCAATTGCCCGGTCTCAACAGTGCGCCGGCCTGGTCTCCAGACGGTGAAAAAATTGCGTTGGTGCTCAGCAAAGACCAGAATTCTGAAATCTACCTTCTCGATAAATTTGCAAACCTCAAACGACTGACCAAGCATTTCAATATTGACACTTCTCCCTCCTGGTCTCCTGATGGGAAAAAAATCGCATTCGCTTCTGACCGGTCCGGAACCGGAGCGCCGCAGATTTTTATTATGGATGCCCGTTCAGGCGATCGTAATGGAGTGAAGCGTATTACGTTTTCTGC
>JAJDAX010000289.1 GCA_029261615.1 Nitrospinaceae bacterium | reverse complement strand
TTGAAGATTACTCTGGTCGACCACGTCGAAATCGATCAGACCCAGTTTGCCGACACCAGCTGCGGCAAGATACAACGCCGCCGGTGACCCCAACCCACCGGTGCCGATACACAGCACCTTTGAGTTGCATATTTTTTCCTGCCCTTCGACACCCACTTCCGGCAGAAGCAGGTGGCGACTGTAACGGTTGATTTGATCTGGATTCAGGCTCATCGTTTAGTCCAATTTGAAAACTTGTTAATAGGTGAATGTTTTATCTTAACAAATGCCGGGACTGCGTCCAAGTCCCTTGAAAGATCGGATTTGATCAGAGCGATTTCGCTTCCTGAAAGGCCGCCTCAAGTCCCGGCAGTGCCCCTTCCACGACCCGATCCGGCACACAATACGCCAGCCGGAAATAGCCGGGCGACCCAAAACCCCGTCCGGGAACCGCCAGCACCTTGTGGTTCGCCAGGAGGTCGATGAACTTGAGTACATCCTCTATCGGTGATTTCGGAAACAAGTAAAACGCGCCCTGCGGTTTTACTACTTCATAGCCAATACGACTCATTTCGCCAAAAAGCAAGTCGCGCTTCTTTTTATAAGGCTCCACATCGACTGACACATCCTGCACCTCCCGCACCACACGCTGCATGAGAGCCGGTGCATTGACGAAACCCAACACCCGGTTGCTGAAAATCAGACCCGCCATCAGGTTTTTTGCATCGTCACACTCAGGATGTACCGCGACATAGCCGATTCGCTCCCCGGGAACCGCAAGATCTTTCGAATGAGACGTTATGTAAATACTGTTTTGATAGCAGTCAAAAATACTGGGCGTTTCCACACCGTCGTAAACAATTTTTTTGTACGGGTCGTCCGAGATCAGGTAAATGGGGTGTCCAATGTGGTAGGAACCATCTTTCAGGACCGCCGCCATTTGCTCCAGTTGCTGGCGCGAATAAACCACACCGGTCGGGTTATTGGGGGAACTGATGATAACCGCTTTGGTTTTCGGAGTGATCGCGGCCCTGAGGGCTTCCATATCCGGCGAAAAGTCCGCGTTGGTTTGCACCACAACCGCTTTGCCGCCGTGGTTGTCTGCGTAGAACAGGTACTCCACAAAGTACGGTGCAAAAATGATCACCTCGTCATCCGGGTCGAGCAGAGTCTTCAAGGTAATATTGAGTCCGCCCGCCGCGCCACAGATCATGACGATACTGTCCGGGCCCAGTGTCACATTACATTCCGTGGACAGGCTTTTAGCCACAGCCTCACGTGTTTCCAGATAGCCCGCATTGGGCATGTACCGATGCTGGCCCGGAGTCGGATCATCCACAACTTTTCGCAGCACATCGATGAGTTTCTGGGGCGGCTCGACCACAGGATTTCCCAGGGACAGGTCGAATACATTCTCTTCGCCGTATTCTTTTTTAAGACGAATTCCCTCTTCAAACATTTTCCGGATCCAGGAAGCCTGATCCATGAAACCGAGCACTTTACTTGAGATGGCCATGATGCGTGTTCCTCAAAAAAATCCGACAGTGGCAGACCCTGTCTAAAGGATGCTAAAGTAGCCTGCAGGAGACTTGATCGGGTAATAACCGCACAACGAAACGGGCTGGAAGCACTTGAAAACAAGGGCCTGCCATCAAAACCAGGCTTTAGTTATCCGTCCCGCAAAAAGAATGCAAGAGCATATCATGATCCGACCGGAAAAGGCAGAGAAGGCGCGAGTTGATTCCAAAGACCCAACGGAACCCATAGGCGCTCGGAAGGACACCCTCTCATGAATTGTCCCAAATGCGGATTCGAGAGCCCGCCGGGGTTTAAGTTCTGTGGAGGATGCGGCAATAATTTTTCCGATGAAGCACCAGCGGAAGCTGCCAAACAGCCCGAGCCCGCACCGGCGACACCTCCAATACCAGCACCCCCACCTCCAGCATCTGAAGCCGCCCCGCCCCCACTGGTCCGAAACGAGCGGCGCGATGTGACCGTATTATTCGCTGATGTCAGCGGGTTCACTGCCATGAGTGAGAAGCTCGACCCGGAAGAAGTTCACAGCATCATGAATCTGGTGTTCGAAGGCCTTGGCCTGCCTATTCAGGAAGAAGACGGTTATATCGACAAATACATCGGCGACAACGTGATGGCCCTGTTTGGCGCCCCCGTTGCGCACGAAGACGATCCGCAACGCGCCTGCCGGGCCGCGCTCGGTATGCAGGCTTTTCTAGCCGAGTTCAGCGAAAAACATCAGGCCCGTACCGGCGTCATCTTGCGGATGCGTATCGGGATTCATTGTGGTCTGGTCCTGGCCGGAGAAATTGGGGCGGAATTCCGCAAAGATTATTCAGTGATGGGCGACACCGTCAATCTCGCCTCGCGCATGGAATCGAACGCGCCGCCGGGAAGCGTCCAGGTCTCGGGTGAAGTCGCACGGCGGGTACGCAGTCAATTCCAGTTCGGCCCGGTTCAGTTCCTCCAGGTCAAGGGCAAGGAGCATCCGGTCGAGGCCCGCATCCTCGAAAAAGAAATCACTGATCGAGATTCGATCGACCGCGACCCGATCTCGACCTCACTCATCGGCCGCGAACAGGAATTAAAAGATCTGGTCGAGCGGTTAAGTAACGATGAAAAATATTCGAAATGGATCGAGGTCACCGGCGAAGCTGGTGTCGGCAAAACCCGGCTGGTTGAGGAAGCCATGCGGCACCTTCCGCGTCGTCAAGAGGTGCCCCTCACCGCCACACCTAACTCGCAGCGCCAGCCTTTCGGGTTAGTGCAGTTGATGGTGCGGGCGCTGGTTCACAAAGTATTGCGCATCCACATCCCCACCACCGAACGTGAACAAATTGAAACCCTGGAACCGTCACTTGGGATCGACATGGCCACTTTTGGCGATGCCCTGTGGTACCTCTACGCGCCGCGCCGCCTTAACGTGCCCCCGCCGGATCGGGACCCACAGACTCTGCGGCGCATTCTGGAACAAAGTATCACCGCCCTGCTCGAGAGATTCGGCAGGCAATACCCGGAAATTATCCTGGTGCTGCACTCCTGGGAAATTGCGGACGAAGCCTCGGTCGAGTTTTTTAAAACCCTGCGGGAAAAAACCGGCCGCTGGCCGCTACCTATCGTCACCACCACGCGTGAACCATCAAACGGATCACATCTGCAAACCCTTCAGGTCATGCCTCTTCCGGATGAAGTCGCACTGTCCATGTTGACCCGACTGGTTCGCGGTGCCGAGTTGTCTGAAGCCCTGCAATCCGATCTGGTAAAACGAGCAAGCGGCATTCCCCAGTTTCTGGAAGAACTGGTGCGTACCCTGGTCACTGAAGAAATAATTCAGACCCACGATGACGGCACCTGGTACTGCTGCCCGGATGCCACCTCGGCCGTTCTGCCCTCTTCATTATTTAATGCACAGGTGACACGACTCGATCGGTTGGAGTCAAAGGAACGCAACCTGTTACAGCAGTTTTCCGTACAGGGTTACGAGTTCAATTTAAACATCGCCGAAAAGGTGCGGGAGCAACCAAAATGGCAGGGGCCTCCATTGCCGTCATTGCTGCCCCAGCTTGAAGCAAAATCCATGGTGCAGGATGTTTCCGGCCTGGACATTTCCGTTCCACGGTGGACCTTCAATCATCCACTCCTGTGTGAAGCCAGTTACGAAACCATGCTCATCAAGGATCGCAAGGAACTGCACGGCCAGATCGGCGAATCCTTACTGGAAGCCTCGGGAGGTGATCTCAATATAGCGTCGGAATTATTAGCTCACCACTATGAACGTGCTGAACAATGGGAAGGTGCCGCACAGGCCAATCTTAGCGCCGGGGATCGCGCGGCGGCTATGTTTTTAAATGAGGAAGCCCTCACCCGATACAATCACGCTCAGGAAATGATCTCAAAGGTCGCCACCTGGCGCGAAAAGGGATTGCACATCAAGGTATTGGCGCTGGGCAGTTCGGCGGAAATCCTTCTAAAACTCGGGCGTTATGCCGAAGCAGAAGAGATGGCCAAAGGCATGCACCGTATCGCCCGACGCGGACACGACAAAGCCGAAGCAAATCGTCTGCACGCTGCTGTAAGTCTCAAGCTGGGCAAAGCTGATGTGGCGCTCGCCCTGCTCAGCCAGGCGCTGGAAGCCAGCTTGCAGGATGACCGGTCGCCCAAAACACACTTGAACGTTCTATACGATCTCGGTGAATTGCACTACCTCCAATGTGATATGGAGCAGGCCCTCGAATACCTGGGCCGTTATCGAGCCAAGATCCCTCAGTCAGATCCAGTGCTATCAATTCGGGCGGACCTGTTTGAAGGCAAGGTGCACCATGCCCAGGGGAGGTTCCAGCAAGCCGTCGCACTTTACTCGCAGGCCTACGCATCGGCACGGCAAACATCGAGTCTATCCGATCTTGCCAACGCCAGTAACCAGATGGGCAATGCCCGCCGTGACGAGGGCCAATACAGCGAAGCCCAGCGGCATTTTGAATCCGCACTCGAAATCTGGGACCGCATCGGCATGACCGAGTTCGTAGCAGGGGCCCACATCAACCTCGGCAATCTGGGGATGAGCCACGGCGATTTTAAATTAACGCGCGAGCATCACCAAAAGGCACTCAATGCGTTTCAGGAAATAGGGAATGTGAGAGGGGTGACGCTTGCGCAGATCAATCTGTCGGTTGCGGCCATTGAACTGGAAGAAGGAACGGATGCGGTGCATTGGGCCCAGGAAGCGATTAACAATCTGGGTTCAACCGGCAACGCCCTTTTACTCGGGCAATCACTGGTAATCCTGGGAGAAAGTTATCTCGCTTGCGCCGACTGGAATTGCGCGAGGGAAGTATTTGATCGGGTACTGGCCGAATTCGAGGAAGACAACCACCCGCTGGCCCACGCCGGGGCCTGCCGCGGGTTGGGCCGCGTACACATGATGCAACAGGGGAATGAACAGGCTCGCACTTTCCTTTTAAAAGCTCTGGAACGCTATGAACATCTCAATCGTGAACAGGAAGCTGCACGGACTCTTCTTCATCTGGCCCACGCGCTGTGGAAAGAAGGGGAGACACAGCTGGCGCAGGATAAAATCAAGCAAGCCCGGGAACGGTTCCGAACACTCGGTGCAAGGGTCGATGTCGAACGCGCCGAAACGCTCATGCGCGAATTCGGCGATTAACGACTATTCGAAGTTGATTCCCACCCCGATGAAGACACCGACATTATTGCTGCCGCCAGGCTGAAGCGCCGCCAGGCTGAACCCATAACCTTCCGGATGACGCACCTGCACGCCCGCAGACCAGGGAACCGCTGTTGAGCCTGTAGTCTCCTGCTGGATTTCACCAACAAGATAAACATGCTTGGGTAGTTTCACCTCAGCACCAAAATAACCGGCATGATCATCCGCCCGCGCTTCAAACCAGAGCTTCTTTACGCCAGCATTCAGTTTCATATCGATCGGGAGACCCATTGACCGGAGAGAAAAGTTTTTTGACAAGGCAAAGAACAATGTGTGCTGTTCCAACGTATCGTCGCCGATGATTGAAATTCCACCCACCGCCATTTGCGGCAGCCATTTGGCCTCATTGAGAACCTTGATCCGCGCGAAAGGTCCGCCCGCGCCAAAATCATCA
>JAJDAX010000288.1 GCA_029261615.1 Nitrospinaceae bacterium | reverse complement strand
GGCAGCGACGATTACGCAACCGCAATCAAAGCCCTCCGCGAAGCCTGAGTCCTCCGCAGAAAATAAACGCCAAGCAATTATTTCTTAGGCAAGATTTCGATCAGTTGCTGGGCGATGGCGCAGGCGGGACGGCTCCATAGGAATTGCTCACGCAAATAATTCACCTGCCGGAAATTTGGGTCCGCCTGGATTGCTTCCAAGTACACTTTTCGTGCAGACTCCCCTTGACCCAGTGCCATCAGGCTGATGGCTTTTCCTCCAAGAAAATCGGGCGCTTCTGGATTGGCTTTTAACGCTTCTTCAAAATGCGTCAGCGCTTTTTCGGGGTCGTTTTTGTCCAACAACAGAAAGCCGAGGTTGCTGTGGGCAAATTCGTTGTCTGGTTGCAGGGTTAGAGCAAGATTGTATTCGCGTTCGGCATCTTCCCGCCTGTTTTCTGAATAATACATTCCGCCCAATGCAATGCGCAACTCGGCGCTTTCAGGATCCAGCCGGAGGGCTTCCTTGTATTCGTTCTCGACCTTTTCTTTCTCACCCTGGAAAAAGTAAAGGTTGGCGAGGTTGATCCGTGCCAGAACCAGATGAGGGTCGATCTCCAAGGCTTTTCGAAAAGAAGCCTCGGCTTCCGGAATCCTGTTTTTACTCTGGTGCAGCCAGCCAAGATTATTGTGGGTCAGCGGATCATTGGGGTTGAGTTGAATCGCCTGCTTGTAGAGTTCAGCCGCTTCCTCGTGGCGATCCTCCTGATGCATCAACCAGCCTAGGTTGGTGAAGGCTCCGGAATAGGTGGGATCAAGTTCGATCGCTTCGCGGTAATGGGCACTGGCTTTTTCAGGTTGGAGGGCCTGGTGAAAAACGTATCCGAGTTCAAGATGAAGGTCCGCGTTATCCGGGCTTGATTCCAGCGCCCGCTCAAGATATTCAATAGCGGTGTCCAATTGACCCTTTTGCTCGAAAATTCCACCCAGGAGTTGAAGGGCTTCCGTATGGTCAGGGGCCAACTCGACAGCTCTTGAAGCGTGGGTCAGGGCTTCATCCAGTTTTTGTCCGTCGAATAGAATTTCCGCAAGATGGTGATGATTGGCGGCTTTATCGGGATCTTGTTTCAAGGCCCGTTGGAATATTTCCTCAGCCTTAGATAAATCCCCCTTTTCTGCAAGCAAATACCCAAGGTTGAACAGTGCCGGTTCGTAGTTGGCATCAATTCTCAGGCAATCCCGGAAAAGTTTTTCGGCCTTTTCAAATTCTTCACTGTCAGCAAGCAGGTTAGCGAGGTTGATGAGGTTTACGAGATCCCCGGGGGCCTCTTTCAGTCGTTGCTCCCAGAGTGCGCGTGCGGCTTCGGGGTCTCCGGTATTTTTTAATCCGGTACCGAGGCCCTGATATAGCCACGGGTCCTCCCGGTCGAGTTCCAAAGCAGTGCGGTACTGCTCTATTGCTTGATGCCATTGCTGCTTTTCTTCATACACCAGTGCCAGGTTCTTCCGCGCAAGAACAAATTGCGGATCAACGGCCAGAGCTTTGGTGAAACAGGATTCCGCCTTCTCCATCAGATCTCTGGTGAAATAAAGGTTCCCCAGATTGTTGAGCAATGGCGGGTGGGCCGGTTCCAGGTTGATGGCTTCTTTGTAAACTTTTTCTGCCTCATCCCAGCGTTCCTGATCGAGGTAAAGGTTGCCCAGGTTGTGATGGGCATCCAGGAGTAGCGGGTCTTTCCCAAGGGCGCTCAGGAACTCCTGTTCCGCTTTTTCAAACCGCCGGGTTTCATAATAGAGGCAACCTAACTCAAGGTGGCTTTCAACATAGCCTGGATTGAACTGGAGGTTTTTTTTGAATTGGCTCTCAGCTTCCTTGTATTGTTTCCGATCGTAATAGAGGTTGCCCAGATTGTGGAGGGCTTCTTCGTATTCGGCATCGAGAGAAATGGCTTTTTCAAAATAGTGATGCGCCTGTTGGATTTGACCACGACTGGTATAGAGCAGACCCAGATTGTTCAAGGGGAGAGGGTAGTCAGGATCTATCTCCATTGCTTTTCTGTAGTGGTCTTCTGCTTTTTCCCACAGCTCTTGTTCATGGTAAAGACTGCCAAGATTGTTATGAACAAATGATGAGGAGGGATCTGATTCCAGTGATTGCAGAAGATAAGACTTCGCCTTATCTAAATTATGTTCGGAGTGATACAAGGTTCCGAGATTGAACAGAGCTTCTGCATGGGTTGGAGAAATTTCCAGTGCTTTGTTGTATTGATGGCGGGCGCGATCGTTTAAATGATGGCTGGAATAAAAACTGCCGAGGTCACACAAGGAATCCGGGTCACCCGGATTTTGCCGGATCATTTGAAGGAAATTAGTTTCTTCTTCCTGAAAGGTCATGTCTGGTTAAATCCGTTCAGGTGACAATCCGGGATTGTCGGCCCTGTAATTTTCATCTACCGAGAATCGAGAAGGTAAATGAGAAAACTCTTGAGAAGGAATCGGTCTCAATGCCGTTCCTTGGTTTATTATAAAGGAAAGTCTGGGTAGGATTAGGTAAAAAATCATTTTAGAAAATTAAGTGGTTCTGGAGGTGGTTCTTTCTTGTGGGGCAGGGGAGAAATCCACGAATATTCTTGTATTCAGGGACTGAAAAAGGATAAGATACCCCATCTCTCGTAAAGTGCGGGGACTTGTAGGAACAGGTTTTCAGTCTTTTTTCGAGATGACACTAATTCACTGGAGGGTTGTAAGCTATGATGGGAATTGGCTTTCCTGAATTGATGATCATTCTGGTCATCATCATGATCATCTTCGGGGCCGGAAAATTACCCGAAATCGGCAGCGCGTTTGGCCGAAGTATAAAAAACTTCAAGACCTCCATGCGTGAAGCCGAAGAAGCTGAGCAGGTTGAAGGAGATTCTCCGGCTCAAGTGGCCGAAGGTCAGGCACCAGCTGCCCAGGATGGAGAAGAGTTAAGCGACGAGGAAAAAGAACGGATTGCCAGGGAAAAAGCCCAGGCCGAAGGGGAAGCTAAAGACAAAGCGATGAAAGATGCTGCAGAAGCTTTCACCTCATCCCTGCCTCGTAAGGGAAGTTACGATTTTGCTAAAGACCAGGAAGATCAGGCAGCAAAAAAGGAAAAAGCCTGAACCTGTTTCCCGCCAGATTTTATTTAGCGGACATTTAGTCAAACAATAAAAGAGAGCCCTGGATCAGGATTCGTCCCATTTCCAGGGCTCTTTTAATTGGTCCGCTGTCCACAACGTCCAGCCATCCACATCCTTGTAAATACCCCCGGTGAAGAAGTTAAAAGGGTCAAAGAACTTGACGCCTTTATCACGGTCCACTTGAAAGTTGGCTTGCTGGCTCTGCGCAGGGTTTTCTTTGCATTCAAGAAACTTGGCTCCGTCTACTTTTGAGAGCGTAAAAATTTCTTCCATTTTGTCGGCAGGGAATTCACCTGAATCGACAAGGGCTCTCACCTTTACCAGGATTACTCCGATTTCTTCTTCTTCAAGATGATGAATTTTCACTGAACCACCTTTTGTTCAATTTGGAAATAATCCGGAATGGCAC
>JAJDAX010000287.1 GCA_029261615.1 Nitrospinaceae bacterium | reverse complement strand
AGTCGTGTGACACCTCTTTGTGTGGACAAGGATCCCATGGTGCAAGTGGTGTCCGCCATGGCAGCATTCCGTCTTGAGTCGACTCAATGTGATGAGGTGTTCAAAATGGCGGTGCAGCATGGCGACTATGGTGTGCGCAGTGTCGCAGCAAGAATATTGGGGGATCTCAAGAGGCCAGACAGCGCAGAACTACTGGTGTATGGACTCAATGATCCAAACTCAAGGGTCCGGACGGCGGCGGTGAGGGCGGTAGGGAAAATAGGAAATCCCAAGATGTTGTCGCTCTTATTGCAGATGCTGGATGATTCGGCTGTTGTGATCAGGGCCTACGCTGCAGGGTATCTATTGAAAATGCTCCGTCCAAAATCTGGCGCCTCTCCTGTCCACAATTCCCCAAAATAGTGAAAAACTTCCGGTTCTTCTTTCATTCCGTATATTAAATGATTCCTTCGCGATTAAAACCGTTCCTGCCATTTCTAGGTGCCTATAAAAAAGAAGTATCAATCGGGATTATAGCTTTGGTGATCACTGATGTTTTAACCATGGTCATTCCGTGGTGGATTAAAACATTTGTCGACGCTCTTTCGGTAAATCCTTCTGAAGCAAACCTGCCAGCCTACGCGGGAGGATTGATGGTCACTGCTGTGATACTTGGAGTGGGGCGATATGGCTGGCGGCAGTATCTGTTTGGTCCCTCCCGGCGTATGGAAGTCGATATCCAAAACAAGTTGTTTTCACATTTCCTGACGCTGGATCGTACTTATTTTCAATCACAAAAAATCGGGGATTTGATTTCCCGCGCCACCAATGATTTACGCGCGGTGAAAGATTTTCTGGGGCTCGGCCTGCTGGTCCTCATCGACGCGATTGTAGTGATTGTTTCCAGTATTACTCTGATGTTGTCGTTGAACCCGCAATTGACTCTGTATTGTCTGTTACCGCTTCCCTTGGTTTCCATTTTGTTTTTTGGATTTATAAAAATCATCAGTGTGCGGCACGTGGCTATTCAGGAAAATCTGTCCCGCATAACCGACCGGGTCCAGGAAAACCTTGCAGGGATTCGCGTCCTGCATGCGTTTGTAAGGGAAGAGCATGAAAAAAGCCGATTCGAGGAAATCAACCGGGAACATATCCGGCGCAACATGTCTCTTGCCAAAATGTTTGGTGTGTTCACACCATCCCTCAGCCTCACTATTGGAGTGTCTGCACTGATTTCGTTATGGATTGGCGGAAAAGCCGTGGTTGCTGGAGAATTTTCTCTTGGTTCTTTTGTTGCGTTCAACGGTTACCTGATGTTGTTGTCCTGGCCGATGATGGCGATTGGTTTCATTATCAACCTTTCGCAAAAAGGATTGACCGCTATGGGGCGTCTCCAGGAAATTTTTAATGCGAAGCCAACCGTGAAACCGGTGGTTGGTTCAGGCAAACTGACTAAATTGAGTGGTTCTGTTGAATTTCGAAACGTGACATTTCGTTATCCGGCTTCAACGCAATCCAGCCTTACACATTTTTCTTTCAAGGTAGAGGCTGGCCAAAGTATTGCGGTCATTGGTCCTGTCGGGGCAGGAAAATCCACCTTGCTTAATCTGATGCTGCGAAATTACGATTTTGAAGAGGGTACGATACTGTTTGACCAGGTTCCTATTCAGGAGATTAATCAGGAAATTTTGCGGCAGGGTATCGGGGTGGTGGAGCAGGAGTCGTTTCTGTTTTCACTTTCTGTTCGTGACAATATTGCGTTTGGATATCCTGAAGCCACCGATGAAGAAATAAGCGACATGGTGGAATGCGTCCACTTGGGAGATGATATTAAAAGTTGGCCGGAGGGTCTCGATACAATTGTGGGTGATCGGGGTGTGTCCCTTTCTGGGGGCCAAAAGCAGCGTATTGCCCTGGCTCGTGCCCTGATAAAAAAGCCTCGTTTGTTGTTACTCGATGATGCTTTCTCAAGCCTCGATGTGGAAACGGAGAGGATAGTATTTTCCAATATTCGGGAACGCCTTGAAGGAGTTACGCCCATTCTGGTCACGCACAGGTTAGCCCTGGGTCGCAGTATGGATAGGATTTTTGTTGTCGAAAATGGAACACTCGCCGCACAAGGAACGCATGCTGAACTGATGGCTGATCAGGGTTACTACAAGAGGGTATTTGAAAGTCAGGCTCTGGCGCAGGAAATGGAAATTATCCTTCAATGAATCAATTCACAGATGAAAAAATGGAGGATGTCTATTACGACTGGGGACTTTTCCGACGTATCCTGAGTTATCTCAAACCCTATCGTGGACTGGTCATTCTTTCCATATTTTTATTGTTCATCGTTTCCCTTCTAAACCTTGCGGGGCCCTACCTCACTAAAATTGTTATCGATGATTATATCCAGGTGTCCAACTTGGATGGGTTGGATCAGATTGCGTTGCTTTATGCCGGGGTGTTGCTGGGTTCTTTTGTCTGCCAGTTTTTTCAATACATCCTGATGCAGACTATCGGGCAAAAGGTGATGTTTGATATCCGGACAGAAGTGTTTGCGCATCTGCACCGGATGTCTTTTAAATTTTTTGACCGCAATCCAATTGGGAAACTGGTCACCCGAACAGTGAATGATGTGGAAGTGCTCAATGAAATGCTGACCTCTGGATTGATCCTTGTTTTCAGTGACCTGTTCACACTTGCCGGGATATTTATAATGCTGGCCTGGCTGGACTGGAGGCTGATGCTGGCG
>JAJDAX010000286.1 GCA_029261615.1 Nitrospinaceae bacterium | reverse complement strand
CAATAGAGAAAAGCTGTTCCATGCCACAGTGTTAGGAAGTTATTGAATTTATTATAGTACTGGCGAAATATATTAGCACATTAGGGGCCATTTGCGCAATTTTTGGTGTTTTTTCGGAAATGGCAGGATATTTTCCGAGGTGGGCTGGAAATAAGATAAAATGTCCGTAGATTCGTTGGTATCTAGTTCGATGCGGTCGAATTACTTCCTGCCTTTCCAGGTTTTGTTACATCCCTTTTTTCTTACAGAGGCTTATTTTTGACACAGACTGAGTTTTTCATTTATCTGGCACCCATTGCCCTCATATCGTTAACGCTCCATGAGTATTCCCATGGTTACGTGGCTTTTCTGCTCGGAGACGATACGGCCAAACGAAGAGGGCGTTTGTCTTTTAATCCGCTCCGGCACCTTGATCTGGTAGGAACTCTCTTCATCATTTTTTTTCATTTTGGCTGGGCCAAACCAGTGCCAGTGGACCCACGTAATTTCACGGATCCGCGAAAACACATGATGTTTGTTGCCCTGGCAGGGCCGGCAGCTAATCTGACCATCGCTCTTGTGGCTGGTTTTTGCCTGCGTATGGTTTTCAAGAATGTTGAAAACAACGTCGCTGTGTTTGATTTTTTCTGCGTTGTTGTGCTGATCAATGTGATTCTGGCTTTGTTCAACCTCTTACCTTTTTTTCCGCTGGATGGGTCCAGTATCCTCAAGGGATTACTGCCTCCAACCTGGGCCGAAAGTCTGTCAAACGTTGATAAATATTTTGCGATTCTTCTGATCGGGATTTTTATCGCAGATGGATTTCTAAAAATCGGGATTTTTGGCGGGATTCTTTTGAAGCCGGTCATGTTTGTGGTAAAGTTTTTGACCCAGGAAGCATTTCCTGCCTTTTTATCAAGACTTTGAGTTAAAAGACCCCATGACAAAAAAAAGAATTTTAAGTGGAATGCAGCCTTCCGGCCTGCTGCATCTTGGCAACTACTTTGGTGCCCTGAAAAACTGGGTATCTCTGCAAGATGATTTTGAATGTTTTTTCTTCATTGCTGACTGGCATTCTCTGAGTACTCTTTATGAGGATCCATCTAAAATAAAAGAGTTCACGTTTAATGTTGCAGTGGATTGGATGGCAGCCGGGCTGGACCCTGAAAAAACGACGATGTTCGTTCAGTCGCGGATTCCCGAGCATGCCGAGCTTCACCTGATACTGTCCATGATCGTCCCGGTACCCTGGTTAGAGAGAAATCCGACCTATAGGGAGAGAAAAGTTGAGGTCACGAGTGTAGATATGAGTTCTTATGGATTCCTTGGCTACCCGGTTCTGCAAACGGCGGATATCATTCTTTACAAGGCCAACTTTGTGCCAGTCGGAGTCGATCAGGAACCACACCTCGAATTATCACGGGAAATAGTCCGGCGTTTCAATAATCTTTATAAGAAAAAAACCTTTATCGAGCCATTGTCCAAGATTTCGGAGACACCCAAGCTCAACGGGGTGGACGGGCGGAAGATGAGCAAAAGTTACAACAACGCGATTTATCTGTCCGACACGGAAGAGGTTGTGAAAAAGAAAGTGATGTCGATGTTAACGGACCCGGCGCGCCAACGGCGCAATGATCCTGGTGATCCTGAAGTGTGCAATCTGTTCCCCTTGCATAAGTTGTATTCCTCCAAAGAGATGCAACAGCAGGTCGACACTGACTGCCGAAGTGCGGGAATAGGCTGTATGGATTGCAAGAAAATGTTGTATGACTCCATGATGCAGGGGATGGGGCCTCATATGGAACGCCGCCGTGAAATTGCAGCCAAACCCAAAGAGGTAGAAGAAATACTGGAAGAGGGTGCTAAAAAAGCCGGGCAGGTTGCCCGTGAAACAATGAAAGAGGCGCAGGCTGCAATGCGCCTGTAATTATTTAAATAACGAAAAGAGCGATAGGAATTATGGATTACAAAGAAACACTCAACCTCCCGGTCACCGATTTTCCCATGAAGGCCAATCTGGTTAAACGGGAACCGGAAATATTGAACCGTTGGGCGGAAGAAGGCCTCTACCAAAAAATCCGCGAGCAGGCCAAAGGGCGTAAGAAATATGTTTTTCATGATGGTCCTCCTTATGCCAACGGCCATATTCATATGGGCCATGCGCTCAATAAAATCCTGAAAGACTTCATCGTTCGTATCAAGGGAATGGAAGGATTTGACACGGGATTTATCCCCGGCTGGGATTGTCACGGTCTCCCGATCGAGCATCAGGTAACCAAGGAATTGAAGGCCAAAAAGCAGGTGCTGGAAAAAGTCGAAGTTCGTAAGCTGTGTCGTGAATATGCGGGCAAGTTTGTCGATATTCAACGTGAAGAATTCAAACGACTCGGGGTCTTTGCGGATTGGGACAACCCTTACCTCACCATGAACTTTGGTTACGAAGCCACCATCGTTGAAGAGTTCACCCGGTTTGCCTTAAGTGGCATGGTTTACAAGGGACTCAAGCCGGTGCACTGGTGCACCAACTGTCAGACAGCACTGGCCGAAGCTGAGGTCGAACATCAGGACCATAAATCACCTTCTATCTACGTCAGGTTCCCGGTAACTGAGGAATGGAATGACCGTATCCCGGGAGTGGGGCAGGATGCTTTGCATTTTGCCATCTGGACCACAACACCGTGGACTCTTCCTGCGAATCTTGCTATCGCCCTGCATCCTGATTTGGATTATGTTGCTGTCAGAATGAATGGTGAGGTGTTTGTCCTGGCCGAGGGACTTTTGGAACAACTTGTATCTGAGTGGGAGGTTGCGGACCATCAGGTATTGGGTAAATGCAAAGGCAAGGAGCTGGAGGGGGTCATCACCCGTCATCCATTTGCCGACCGGAATTCGCCCGTTATTCTAGCTGACCATGTCACCATCGAACAGGGAACGGGCTGTGTCCACACAGCACCGGGCCATGGGCAGGAAGATTATATTGTCGGCCAGAAGTACGGACTGGAAACCTACAATCCCGTCAATGATGCTGGCGTTTTTAAAGAAGACTTGCCGCTGTTTGCTGGTCTTTTCGTTACGAAAGCCAACCCAGAAATCATTCAGAAATTAAAAGACGATGGATTCCTGATCAAGGAAGGTGAGATAAAACATTCTTATCCGCATTGCTGGCGTTGCCATAAACCGATTATTTTTCGGGCTACCTCGCAATGGTTTATCTCGATGGATAGCCATGGGTTGCGTGAAAAAGCACTCGCAGAAATCGACAAGACTCAATGGGTTCCGCCCTGGGGGCGGGATCGAATCTACAGCATGGTAGAGAACCGTCCCGACTGGTGTGTCTCTCGTCAGCGCGCGTGGGGAGTTCCCATCGCTATTTTCACCTGTAAGGCATGTGAAGAACCGCTTATCTCAAAGGAAGCGTTTGACCATGTGGTTCGCCTGACGGCGGAAGGCGGCGCTGACTTCTGGTTCGAAAAAGAAGTCGATGAAATTTTACCTGCAGGGACAACTTGTGCTTCTTGCCAAGGAACCGAGTTCAAAAAAGAGCAGGATATCCTGGATGTCTGGTTTGATTCCGGAGTGAGCCACGTGGCTGTACTGGAGGCGAATGAGAACGAGTCCTGGCCTGCTGATTTGTATCTTGAAGGCAGCGACCAGCACCGGGGCTGGTTTCACAGTTCCTTGTTGGAATCTGTCGGCACCCGTGATCGTGCGCCTTACGGAACCGTTCTGACGCATGGGTATGTGGTCGACGGCAAGGGCAAGAAAATGGCCAAGTC
>JAJDAX010000285.1 GCA_029261615.1 Nitrospinaceae bacterium | reverse complement strand
GCCAATTTTGTCAACGACGGCAGCGAAAACCCGATTCGCCTGACTATTTCGGGAAATAATACCGGAGCCGAAAATACCGTGAGTGCCCGCATATTCACCAACAGTCTTGGTGTAGGCGAGCAAACCAAACTAACCTTTGCTGAAACGCAGACTCCACTTGATGCCTTGCTGACCCTGGACGGAATCAGTATTTCCAAATCCAGCAACACGGTGACAGATATTATCAGCGGAGCCATTATCAAGCTCAAGGGAACAGGCGAAGGCAATGTCCAGCTTTCCACGGACTTCAACAGCATCCGGGACAAGGTCACCAATTTCGTTTCCGAATACAATGACCTCATCGAATTCATTCAGGAGCTGACCCGCTTCAACCCGGAAACCCTGGAATCGGGTGGGCTTATTGGGAATTTTGCGATACAAAACCTGCAAAACATCCTGCGTGGTACCGTTTCCAGTGAGGTTTCGGGAGTACAAGGGCCTTTTGGCTTCCTATCTCAAATAGGGATTACCACCCAATCGGACGGAAAAATTGTCCTTGAAACAGCAAAATTAAACGACGCCTTGCAGGCAAACCTGGGCAATGTCTCCGATCTATTCTCAAGCCGCGCCACAGTAGACAATATAAGCACAACGTTCATCGGGTTTCTCGAGACCACTCAGGCCGGGACGTACGAAATCAGGGTTCAAAACGGAACGCCCCAAATCCGCAGGCAGGGGGAAGCAAATTTTGTCGATGCCACTGGTACAGGAAACTTTTTTGCCGGGCCTGAAGGGCATGCTTCGGAAGGACTGAACTTCCGCCTTGCCAGTTTGTCCGATGGCAATTACGGCACCATCACCTTGGGTATCGGGGTGGCAGAATCCCTGAACCGTCAGATATCTTTCCTTACGGATTCCACCCGGAATGGGCCAGTGTCCAGTGAGATCAACACCATCACACAAACCATCGACAATCTGGACGATACGCTGCTAACTCTGGACACACGAATCGCCGAATTTGAAAAAAATATCAGAGAGCGGTTTTCCAACCTCGAAATCATTCTGGGACGCCTGAACACTCAAAGCCAAACCTTCGCAAGTTCAATCGCCAGTATTCAGAACCTTGGTAAAAAATAAATGCTAATACGCCTTCAGATAAGGATTAGACACTGATGGGGCCATCAAATTTCCACAGGGAATATCAGAGAAACGAAGTTGCAACATCCAATCAGGGGAAGCTCATCCTGATGATGTACGATGGTGCTATCAAGTTCACTCGTATGGCGCTGGACAGCATGGATCGTAACGATTTACCCGGTAAAGGCAATAACATCAGGAAGACTCAGGACATCATTAACGAATTATCTCTTGCTCTTAATATGGATAAGGGAGGAGAAATTTCAATAAAACTGGAAAGTCTGTACCGATACACCATCAACCAGTTAACACTGGCCAATGTCAAAGCGGACCGGGGCGCTTTGGAGACAGTGCTAAAAATCCTGATACCGTTACGGGAAGCCTGGAATCAAATTTTTTCTTCCCCACCTGTCCAGGAAACGCCTGTCCAGGAAACTCCCGCCTCGCCAACTCCCGCTTCAAATGAAACGGAACCGCCGCCTCCACCCAGAAAATCATCTTTTACTTTCCGCGCCTGAAAAATTTCACCCCCCAAAAATAACATTTGAGAGTTCCAGACAATAGTGTCAGGATTGTTTGCGCCGAGGTTGATTTCCTTTTTCAGGAGTTTTCCTTTTCTTCATATTGCGAATTGTTTTAGGCTTTAACTCCGTAACCCCGAGCGGTTTTTTGTAGAACGAATCAGGCACCTCCTTGCCCTTTATCAGGCGAGAGATTTTACGTGCTCGTTCGGAGTGAACGGATACCATGGAAGGGTTGCCACAGTAGGCACAAACCATCCGGCTACGTGCTCGTCTCCAAATGGAATAGATCAATCCGGGAAGCAGATAACATAACCACAATAAAACCTCGACCCACCCGGCACCACGTTTGGCTTCAACGGGAAGAGCGGTGGACCCGCAATCGGCGCATATTTCATCGTGTCTATCATCCATAGGGGAGCCCTAATTGCCAAAAGAATCCAATTTCAAAGTTAGCGGCCGAATTAAAAATAACACGACCTGTTACGACGAAGACTTCAAGTTGTTCGTAAAAGGTCTGGACCGGAATCACGCCGTCATGATTGCGAAGGACTACCTGAGACGCAACGCCCCGGTGCTGAACGACGGGAAATTACCCGGCTCTATTATTATAGAAAATATTGAGGAAAAATTCTCGCAGTAGGGGCTTCCCTTTAAACTGACTTCCCGGGACGGGTCTGGCGGGGTTTTAATTCCCTATAACCGGGTCGAGCTCGAGATTTTGCTCAGCAACGTATCGGGTGCCTCCGCCGCCATGGACCTGAACATGGTACCAGGGCTTGTCTTTTGGAGGGCGAGACGTAGCTACTTTTTGATACCATTCTTCGGTACTTTTAAATTCAGGATCCACTCCCAGAACCACCCCATGGTAATCAAATAATTTGTGACAAATAAGTTGCCCAATACAAAAACGGGGTTTCGAATATTTTTTCTGAGATTCACTCATAGTATTCTCACGTCGTCAGTTCAATATAATCCAATATAACGAAAAAATTAATTTAGAAAAGAGTTTGTTTTGTTGAAAATACGATACCCTTTTAAATCAATAAGATAATTTTTACCAAACCTCACCCGGTACCGGAATAAATCTTCAAGTCTCCAACAAAAGACCGACTTTATAAACCCGGAGGCAACTGAGTGGTTTCATCCGTAGTGGCATTTTTAATTTGCTTTGCCTCCAGGTTGTCCACATAGCGAAGGTCCACGTCTCTTAAATCCGCCTCGTCGAGATTGGTTTTTTTCAAGTTCGTGTCACTTAGGATCGCCTTTTTCAGAATCGCCTTTTTTAAATTCGCCCCAGTGAGGTTTGCATCCAGCAGGTTGGCACGGGTCAAGTTCACCCCTTCCAGATTCGCCTCTTTCAATTTAGCCTCTGTTAACTTAGACCCGGAAAGATCGACCCCTGTGAGGTTAGCACCCACCAGGTTGGCCCTGCTCAAATCAGAATCCTTCAGGTTCACGTCTGTCAGGTCCTGCCCCGACAGGTTGGCCTGAACAAGATACGTTTCCTGCATATTCGCTTTTTTGAGATTCGCACCGACCAGATTTGATCCATTAAGATAGGCCGCACGGAGGTTGGCCTCTTCAAAATCACAGCCCTTTAAATCGGAAATATCAAAATTAACATCTACCAGAGTGGCTCCCACAAAGTCGCATTCCTTAATGCGGGCTTCATTCATACTGGCTTCGGTCAAATTGGCCTCCCGAAAACTGACTTTACATGCACTCGACCAACTGAACAGGGCTCCTTTGGCAAATGCCCCGGTAAACTTGGCACCATCCAGCAAAGCTGAATTAAAAACCGTTTTTACCAGATTGGCGCCGGTCAGGTCCGCATTAGACAAGTTGGTACGTATCAGGTCAGCTCCTTCAAGGTCTGCGCCTTTAAGGTTTGCGCCACTGAGGTCGGCTTCAGTCAACCGGGTTTTGACCATATTGGCACCACTCAGGTCGGCTCCGGAAAGGTCGACTCTAAACAATTCCATGCCACTTAAATTGTGCTTGGACGCGATCAATTTTTCTCTATCAGGCAGGACATCTTCCCCCATGCCGTAAACCCTCCAATGGGCTAAAAGTAGTAAAGTTAATGTCTTGTCTTACCAGACCCGGGACCAAACCGCAAGCCAGTTAACTCGTTGCTTAATCAAAACGCATTCGAAGCCTCCCGGCTCCTCCCTGAAAAAGACCCGCTAAATTATAAACCACCATTCTTCTCCTCAAATGGGTCAAACCAACTGTTTTATCAGGCTAAATTGGCCTTTACATTTAAAACAATTTATAGTAATTTTAAGGTGATTCCTTTAAATTAGAATAAAGATTGGAAAACTCCATTTATGATCCGTTTTGCCCGTCCATTCACGGTCTTTCTGTTCTCATTGTTATTGGCATGTCCTGCTTTAGCTGACCAGAAAACCGGAATTTACGCCTCCCTGTCGCCAGCTATCACGTCCCCGGCTGCAGAGCCGACCACGCTGGATGAAGTCGAGATTGATTCGACCAATATCCTGGACCCGATCATCATGGGGCAGGATGCCAAGTTCAAAATGAAATTTGGACTAGGGATCAACGGCGAAGTTGGATACAAATGGCGCACCAGTATCCGCACCGGACTGGAAGTCGGGTACCGTGCCTCGGACATAGATCAGGTTAAAAGTACGGCCGGCAGCGGCTTGGTAGACGGACAGCTTGAAACGTCCACCGTCTTTTTAAATATTGCTTACGACTTCGATAACGAAGAAGGACCAGCACCCTATATTTTTGGTGGAATGGGCGCGGCATACAATGAACTGGATCTGAGAAGCGTCAATTCACGTTCAGTAGGACAGGTAGCCGATGATCTCACTTTTGCCTTCCAGGTAGGTGCAGGGTTCTATAAACCGATCAATGAATTCATCGACGCCGGACTCGGTTACCGTTATGTTTTCGTAAATGACACTAACTTTGGAAATATATCTACAGAATTTGGCGTGCATCACATTGAGCTAACCTTCCGCCTCTTCTAGCCCCTCCCCTTCCCCATG
>JAJDAX010000284.1 GCA_029261615.1 Nitrospinaceae bacterium | reverse complement strand
CTTTTCCGAGCACTCACCCTATGTGATCCTGGTCATAGGTATCAACGGATCAGGAAAGACCACGACCATCGGCAAGCTGGCTGCAAACTGGCATGGCGGTGGACACAAGGTGTTGCTTGCAGCGGGCGATACGTTCCGGGCAGCGGCCATTGAGCAGCTTCAAACCTGGGCGGATCGATTGGGCGTTTCCTGTGTGAGCCAGCCAAACGGTGCTGATCCATCGGCGGTGGCGTTTGATGCAGTGCAGGCCGCAGTGGCACGCAAGATGGACAGGGTTCTGGTTGATACAGCAGGGCGTTTGCAGACTAACGCCAATCTGATGGAAGAATTGAAAAAGATCAAGCGTGTTATTGGAAAGGTCCGGGAAGGAGCACCGCATGCCACCTGGCTGGTGCTCGACGCGGGGATTGGCCAGAACAGTATTTCACAGGCCAAACTGTTTCACGAAGCACTGGGCGTAGATGGCCTGGTCATGACCAAGCTGGATGGAACTTCCAAGGGAGGCGTTCTGCTGAACATCACCGACACTCTGGGGCTTCCGGTCAAATATATTGGAGTGGGAGAGGGCGCGGACGACTTGCAGCCCTTCAATGCATCCGATTTTGTCGATGCTCTCCTGAGCCGGGATGGCGAGAATTAATCCTTAAACCCGCTAAAAAATGGAGGCGCCGGGCGGATTCGAACCGCCGATAAAGGTTTTGCAGACCTCTGCCTTAGCCACTTGGCCACGGCGCCGCTGGGTATGTATTTGGGGGAATAGAAGGAAAGGAAGGAGCGGGAGAAGGGATTTGAACCCTCGACCTCAACCTTGGCAAGGTTGCACTCTACCACTGAGTTACTCCCGCGCATTGCTCTGTAACTTCCTTTGATCGCGTACAATTATAGGGTTCCGACCTGGATTGTCAAACCCTAATTTTAACAAAGTGAAACCTGTTCAAAACGGTTGTGATTTCGCTCATGTTTTGGAAGGAAACCTGTTTTCGGTACCCTTCATCAACCGGGATATGTTGGCATGATGTCTGATGATTACAAGAACCGCCACTACACTCGCCAAGGCCACATAGGCCAATTCCACAGAAAAAAATAAGGCCAGCAGGGGTATGGAAGCGGCCGCCACAATGGAACTTAAGGAAACAAAGTTCCATAGCCAGAGAGTGATGCCAAATATAGCCATCGATGACAGGGTGGAAAGAGGCATCAGGTACAGGAAAACCCCAAGACCGGTGGCCACGCCTTTGCCTCCCCGAAATTTCAGGAAAACTGGGAACAGGTGTCCTAGAAAAGCGAACAATCCGGCAGATGCTATGTGGATGGGATTGGAAAGCAGGAAATCAGCGAGAGCGACTGCGACGACTCCTTTTAAGGCATCCCCGATCAGTGTGAGCACCCCAAGTTTTTTTCCGAGTGTCCGTGCAACGTTGGTGGCCCCGATGTTACCACTTCCATGCTGGCGCAGGTCGACCTTGTTCAGGCGAGCGACAATGACTCCGAAGGGAATCGACCCGAGCAGATAAGCTGTAAGACACAGGGTGATGGGAAGGGTCATGAGGGGGTCTCGCGTTGGAATCAGGCCAGATGATCTTCTATATGCTCTTCGTCACTGCGGCTGCGCAACCGGGCTTTGGCACGTTTTTCAATCTGCCGGACCCGCTCCCGCGACAGTCCCAGTACCTTGCCGATTTCCTCCAGCGTTTTTGCCTCTCCATTGAACCCGAAGCGAAGCCTGAGTATTTTTTCTTCCCGTTCATTGAGGTGTTTTAAAAGAGAGTCTACTTTGGCCGAGAGTGAATCCCGCATCATCTGGTCGTCATAGGGGATAAACTCTGGGTTTTCCAGCAGGTCGATGTATTCGGTGACCTCATCTTTTTTTAGAGGTGTGTCGAGAGACAGGTGCGTGCGGTAGGCGCGCATTATGTTTTCGATTTCCTCGACGCTGAGGCCCATATCCTGCGCGACTTCGGCGGATGTGGGTTCGCGTTCCAGATCCTGTGCCATACTGGTGATCTTGCGTTCGATTTTATAAAGCTTGCCAGCTTGTTTTACAGGAAGCTTAACTGTTCCCGATTGCTCAGCGAGAAAATGGAGGATGGCTTGTCGAATCCACCAGACGGCATAGGTGATGAATTTGACGTGATGGCTTTCGTCAAACCGTTTAGCTGCCTGTATCAGCCCGATGTTGCCTTCCTCAATCAGGTCCTGCATGGGTACGCCGCAACCCCGGTAACGATTCGCTACCGTCACCACATATTTTAAATTGCGCTTGACCAGTTCCTGCATGGACTGGGTATCGCCTTTGCGGATTTGAATCGCAAGGTTGGCTTCCTCTTCACGAGAGAGAGGTTTCAGCTGGCTGATTTCGGACATGTACTGGTTAAGGGTGTCCCCTGTGGACAGACTGGCCTCGACCTTTTTGGTTCGTTTGACGGTTCGGGTTGCCGTCGATTTTGATTTCTTTTTTTCAGCCATATGGGTTTTACCCATGCATTGATTTATTTTAATTGTCTCAAGCGGGCTCTTGCATCCTGCCGGAACTCGCTACGCGGATGTTCTTTTAAAAGCTTTTTATAAAAATTTTTGGCTTCCTGATAGCTTTCTTCTTCGTAATACGATTCCCCAAGTAAATAGATTACTTCATCCAGAAACCCTTGTTGCGGGTAATCTTCCAGGATGGTTTTAAAACGGAGTATGGCCGCCTGGTAGGAATTGGTTCTGAAATAAAACTTCCCAACCTCCAGCTCATTTTGGGCAAGATTGTTGATACATTCCTGGATTTTCTGCTGACCCTTTTTAGAATAAGCTGTTTTGGGGTAGATTTGCACCAGTTTTTCAAACTCGGCTTTGGCCGCATGTGTGAAGCTCTGGTCCCTTAGTGATATATCAATTTGCCTGAAGTCCGCCATCGCCTTGAGATATTGAGCGCGTGGAGCGAGTTTATGAGCCGGATAAAGTTCAACGAACCGGTTAAAATTAAACTTTGCCTCCTCCCATTGCTCTTGTCTATAATGGACTTCCGCCAGCAACAGTTGGGAGACAATACGCTCCTTGCTGTCGGGAGAATCCTCCATCAACTGGGTGAGGCTTTCCTGAGCATCCTGAAAATTGTCGTTTTTGATTTCATTTCGAGCCTTTTTGAGCAACTCCTGAGGCTCTATGAATTTTCTTTCTGTACTGGTGCATCCGGAACCTGCAACCCAGAGGATCAGGAAAAAGCCCAGCCAGATAAAAGTATTTTTTTGTTGTGGAATCATCTTTGTGAGGATGGTTTGGTTTTAAACAGATTTTAGTTTACCATGGTTTGGCAACTGTTTTGTACTGCGGGATCTTGACGATTTTTGATTCGAAATATTTTGTCCGACGGCCTTCGTAGAGTCATTACATCCTTAATAGTAACGACCCCGAGAAGCCTCACGAAAGGTAATAAATGATCAACCGGATTATCCGGGTTTCAATCCCTACCTTGGTCTTCACCTTATGGGTAGCAGTGCCCTCCGCCCTGGCTCAGCAAAAGGCACCAGTCGTCACCACAAACTGGAGTCTGATTTCCATTTTTCAAAAAGGCGGCTGGATGATGTATCCCATCACGCTGTGTTCGATTTTTGTGGTGGGGATCGGGATCGAACGGGCCTACAGTCTTCGACGAAAAAACATAATCAACCCCGATTTCTTGAGAAAAGTTCGTACCCACTGGAACTGGAAGGACATCCAACTGGGTTTGCAGTTATGCAAGACCTATGACAATGCCCTTGCCCGAATCCTCAAGGCAGGGTTGTTGCGTTTTGGTGGCAAGGTTGATGAGATCGAGCGGGCGATTGAAGGTGCAGGGCAACATGAAGCCTCACTCCTGACTTCGAAT
>JAJDAX010000283.1 GCA_029261615.1 Nitrospinaceae bacterium | reverse complement strand
CCGGATGCCGCCTTCACCGCGCCAATGCAAAATAAAATTCTTTCGTTATGGAGTTGGAATTGATTTACGGGGAACAAACCAAATGGATTTGTCGTCTTTATAAATCCATTGCCAGTGTACATCAGAGCCGGGTTTTGGTTTTAATTCAAACAGTGGTAAATGAACAAATAAAATATTTTCAGAATCAGGATTGGAAGGAGGCCGCATCATAGACCTGAACTGAATTTTTTCGCCAGTTAACAGATAGTAGGCTACCGGAAAATTGGAATAAACGGTGGCTGGTTTGCCAGGCAAGTTGATCGGTGGTGCGAAGGAAGAGACGCGCCACTCACGGTTGATATCCCCCAACCCGACATTCAATGCGTTGTCCCACCATGTCAACTTTGTAAGAGAGTAACTCACGAGCATGATCAGAATGGCAGCGGGGGCAAGGTAGCGAAAAAAATTCTGATGTAGCGAAGCTTTGGACCGTTTGGTGAAAAATCGAGCGGCCGCAATTACCACCAGCATCAGTCCCGTCAGGAACCAGGGAGACAGGATGCGAGGTAAGAACCGGGTTTTGTTGTCGAACCAGGTCATCGAAACTATAATCAAAATAAAGAAGAGGGTTGCGTACAAAAAGTTTATCTTTAGAAAAAAGTAAGTAACCTTTTCATGGTCTTCGGGCGGAGAGTGGCTGGTCCGTAAATTGGAAACTGCGAATACCAGTATCAATAGCAGGGTGCACAGCACCGGAAGGCTTTCCAAAAGATATAGGGAGGTATCCCGTCCCAGAAACCATTTCCCAAGAAAAATGAAAGGGTCTGCATTCGGGACGTTTAAGGAAAGAAAGAAGGCTGTAAGGATGACTGCTCCTGTAAATAAGGCACTCGTTCTAAGTGGTTGCCGGCCAAGGGGAGCCTGGGTTGACTGAGAAGGGTGGACCCACTTTGTCCAAAAGAAAAGAATAGTTGTCATTAAGAACAGGGAAAACCAGATGGAACGAAACGAAGGGAATCCGCCGTGGCCTACACCCAGCCAGGGTTGAAAGGTTAGCGTGATTTCAAATAATTTATTGAATGATTTTGGATGAAACGATTTCACCCGGTCCGTCAGACCTCCAGTTAAAAGCCAATTGCGGATCAGCCAGAATCCCATGGGACTCCCAGCGAGTAGAGCGAATACGGTCATGCCATAGAAACGGGTTTTGAAAGGTCGTGCCGGTAACAGGAGAATGGAGATGACTCCCGTGATCCAGAGCGAGCTTCCGATGTAGCGTGTCAGGTAGGCCATCCCGAGCAGGAAGCCAGCGGCTAAAAGTGGTCGAAGCCTGCCGCTTGCAAGATAACAGGCGAGGAAGTACAAACCCCACAGAGAGGTCAAAAGGAACAGAGGCTCGGACCAGGGATAGGCAAACCAGGGATAAATGCCGGGACCCAGCCAACCTATCCAGGCACCGATAACACCTGCGAAGGGGGATTTCGTGAGGCGGAATAATATCCAGCCAAGGGACACAAGGAACAGGAAAAAGAAAACAGCGTTCAGGAGGGCGGGTGCCAGGTTCAGGTTAACCCCTCCCATCAGTAGCAGGCTGACAAGGAAAGGATAGAGCGGCGGGTAATGCAGAACGGGAAGGCCGTCTGGTTGAGGATGGTTCAGAAACCCAAAACCATCTGCAAAAGATTGCGCGGCGGACAAATACACCAACCCGTCTGGCGAAACCGGAATGCCCCATTGGGAAGTCCAGACAACTTCGAGGATGCCCGCCAGACCGGCGAG
Organism: Nitrospinaceae bacterium; assembly: GCA_029261615.1. The sequence goes on along the minus strand of JAJDAX010000283.1, from coordinate 2,986 downwards.
CAGGATCAATCCTGTACAAGCGGGGGGCAGCGAAATTTTGCGAGCAGGCTTTAGTTCCGAATTCATCGGATCAGTATCGCAGGATAAGTTACGGTTTGGAAGGTCTGGCAGGAGATAGGGCCAGCGATTCAAAACTAACCCTGATGACCATCATTCCGGAACTTCTTCAGCCATAATAGGACTCCTAAGAGTTTTATATTTTTTAATATCTCTTGAATATATTGCCGGAAAAAAGATATAACGAAAAGGATCGTGAGATTTAGATTGTTTTTTTAAACGTTAAAACGGAAATGCAGGATGTCGCCGTCCTTCACCACATACTCTTTTCCTTCCAGTCGCATTTTCCCCGCTTCTTTTACTGCCTGCTCCGATTTGTACTCGACCAGGTCGTCGAAGTGAAACACTTCAGCGCGGATGAAACCTTTTTCGAAGTCAGTGTGGATTTTCCCGGCCGCCTGCGGTGCTTTGGAATTTTGCTTGATGGTCCAGGCGCGGTTTTCCTTGTCACCAACAGTGAAGAAGGTCGCAAGTCCCAGTAACTGGTAGCCAGCGTGGATCATTCGGTTGAGTCCGGTTTCCTCTAATCCCATTTCTTCAAGAAAAATGGCTCGCTCTTCCGGGTCCGAGATTTCCATGATTTCATTTTCGAGTTTCCCTACCAGAGTCACCGTCTCTGCTCCTTCATCTGCTGCAAGCTTGCGAATCGCTTTCGCGTGTTCACCATCGGATTCGCTGGAGTCCTGGATATTACAGACGTACAGCACGGGTTTCGCAGTCAATAAGTTCAGGGATTTATAAAAATCCAGATCGTCGGCCCGATCGAACTGGCAAGTACGCGCGGGTTTACCATCGCCTAAAACCGCGATGAGCTGGTCGAGCACAGCCCCTTGCTGTTTGGCTTCCTTGTCACCGGAACGTGCCAGCTTCGCCAATTTGATTTGGCGTTTTTCCAGCGACTCCAGATCTGAAATCTGCAACTCAGTGTTGATGATTTCTACGTCGGATGCCGGGTCGATCCGATCCAGGACGTGGGGAATGTTGCTGTCCTCAAAACAGCGGACGACGTGTGCGATGGCATCGACTTCACGAATATTGGCGAGGAACTTATTGCCCAGCCCTTCTCCTTTGGATGCCCCTTTGACCAGTCCGGCAATGTCGACAAAATGCATGCTCGTCGGAACTTTCTTTTGGGCCGCGACGAATTCTTCGATTTTGTCGAGGCGAGGATCGGGCACGTCGACAACGCCGACGTTGGGATCGATGGTAGTGAAGGCGTAGTTGCCAGACTCGGCTCCGGCCTGGGTTAGTGCGTTGAAGATGGTTGATTTGCCGACGTTAGGAAGGCCGACGAGGCCACAGGTAAAGCCCATAAGGATCAAACTCCGCGTTTGGTGTTAAACGATGTGTGTTCTTTTTCGAATGAATCCAGAAACGCAATGCTGATGGTGACCATCAAAGCGAAACTGGCGATGAATAAAAAGAATGTGGATGCGTCGACAAAGCTGAGGACCGTGAGGAACAAGACTGCTCCAACATTGCCATAAGCCCCGGCAAGGCCCGCCAGTTGTCCGGTTAAGTCGCGCCGGATGAGTGGCACCATTGAAAAGCAGGCCCCGTTACCGGCCTGAATCAGGATGGAGCAAACCACCGCCAGGCCGATGGCAAGGTTTACCGGCCACGCCGATGATATATAGCTCATCATCCAGTAACATATTCCTGCATTCGCAACCAGAAAAAATAATACCCGCCGCCTGCCCAGTTTGTCTGCCAGAAGCCCTCCGAAGGGTCGGGTGACAAGATTGAATAGGGCGAAGCACGATCCTAACACACCGGCGGTGGTGACGGAGAGTGCAAAAGTGTGTTCGAGGAATTCGGGAAACATGGAAATGACAGCGAGTTCCGAACCGAAGGTCAGCGCATACACCAGGCTGAGAATGACGATCTGTTTGAATGCGTATTCGCGTTCTGGAGAAGACGGGCCTTCAAGATTGTCAATGTTGAAGCGGACACAAGTCACTGCATTCCAGGCGAACAGTCCGGATAAAACGAAAAGGATTGACCAGAATTGAGTTGGTGTCAGCCAGGTTGCGGGCGGTGTTGACAATTTAAACACAAGAAACCCGAGCGCTGTGTAGATGGGGATCAGCAAAAGGATTTGCAGGGACAAATCTTTTTTGGAAGTCACTTCGATGGCATGTTCCATGCCGAGTCGGAATCCGTTGCGCAGGCCTTCACGATCTTTAGCTAACAGGAAGTAGCCGAGAGCCCAAAAAATACAGGCCGCCCCGGTCAGGAAGGAAGCAATTCGCCATCCCATCTCCGGTGCAAAGAAAGACGCGATCAAAGGCAATCCAAACACAGCCACGGCGGCGCCAAAATTTCCCCATCCGGCGTAAAGTCCCTGCGCAAAACCCATGGACTCGCGAGGAAACCACTCAGCGATCATTTTGATACCGACTACGAATCCAGCGCCGGCAATGCCCATCAACAGGCGTGAGATGAGGAGGTCGTTAAAATCCTGAGCCATGGCAAACAGGAAAGAAACGGCACCCGTGTAAATCAGGATACCAATGAACATCCGTTTAGGCCCGAGTGCATCGACAAGAGAACCAATGAGGATCCGCGCAGGAATGGTGAGAGCCACGTTGGCGATCATCAGGACACGAATCTGACCTTCACTCAATCCCATCGTCGTGGCGAGGGTGGTGTTGAAGGGTGCGAAATTGAACCAGGCGACAAATGTCAGGAAAAAGGCGATCCAGCTTAAATGCAGAATGGCCTGTTGCGTTTGATTAAATCCGGACATGTAGGGGGAGGTTCGGGTAAATCACTTGTCTGGCGCAGATGACATCATCTGGTGGGTTTGAACCACTCCGGATTTGTCGAACACGAGGGTGAAGTTTTTTGAGGAGTCGTTGCCGGATACGGAGTAGGTGTTGGTTTCATATATCCAGATTTCCGATCCGTTTTGCAGTCCTGTTTTAAA
>JAJDAX010000282.1 GCA_029261615.1 Nitrospinaceae bacterium | reverse complement strand
CTGCATGCTGGTTGAAGGAGTCGGCGGGTTGATGGTTCCCTTGACCACAGGAACCGTAGTGGCCGACCTTGCGGCAAAAATCAAACTGCCACTGATTCTTGTGACCCGCTACACCCTGGGAACCCAAAACCACACGCTATTGACCCTGGAAGCTGCACGTCAAAAAGGTTTGCCAATTGCCGGACTGATCTTCAACAAAATTGATCCTGCCCCCCTTTCATTGCTTGAAAAAAGTCAGCCTGAACTTTTAAGTCAATGGACCGGCCTTCCCATTTTGGCTGAAATTCCTTTCATTGAAGAAACGGCAGTGAAAAACCTGAACCCAGAAGGCATAATGGAAGCAGGTGGAATTTTAAACTTTAACCTCCTGCAAAGCTAATGGCCCCATCCTCGCATCAAACAATAACTAAAATCATCCCTGGGTTATATTTATTGGCATTAACGCTTGTTTTTTCACTGCCAGGTTTCACAAACGCCCAAACGTTCCAAAACCTGTTTAAAGGCAAGGGCCCCTGGTATGAAAAATCATCTACAGGAGACATCAAATTATATTTGTACTTTTTCTGGTCAAAAGAATGCCCCCATTGCCGCAGGGCAAAACCTTTCCTGGAAGAATTGCAAACCCGTCATCCGTGGGTCCTGCTCCAGCAAAAAGAAGTTACGGAATATCCCGAGAACAAGACACTGTTTCATGAGATGGTGGACTCTCTTGGAGAAACATCTCGGGCGGTCCCTACCCTGATGTTCTGCGGAGGAATGGTACAGGGGTTTGACAAGCCGGAAAACTCTGGCGTCAAGCTGACCTCTCTGCTAAAGGACTGCCATCAACAATTGACCGCCTTTCTCGCACCGCCGGAAAAATTGCCTGAAATACCACCTCAACGAAGAGTGGACATTTCCCTTTCAGGGAAAATAATGATTACAGGCTTAATACTCGCGCTTGGAGCCGGAATTCTCTTCTGGCGCACAAGAGGGCTGAAAAAATAAGTCCCTCGTGTTAAATTACCTGCCATGATCTCGGTAATTTTCAAATCGACCCGGCTTTTAGTCCTCCTTCTTCTGGTGGGGCTCGCCTCTGGCTGCGCAACTGACCACCGGGTACGGATAGACCCCGAGTTGTACCTCCGCCAAAGTGATATGGGTCAGGGAACCAGGGTAAGCGTGAATGTAATTGATAAACGGACCCGCCGGGCCATTTTTGAAAAAGACTCGGGCATCAAAACACCAATTGTCGGCCCTCTGGGCAAGGTCAATATTTTCCCTAAGGGATCGGTAGATGACCCCATCGAAATTCAGATCCGCAACGGACTAAGAAGGCTGGGATTCCAACCCGTCGAGGCCAATCAGGAAGCCGATCGTCGACTTCAAGTTCAAATCCTGCACCTGCGAATGCTCACCAACTTTGAGGACCCCAAAATAAATATCCCCAAGAAAAATGTGCGTTTGAGAACGGCTCTTGGGGTCCTTGGAGAAAAACCCGGGAAAAAATTCAAAAAACTCTACCAGACATATCAGGACAAGTCGCAGAACCTTCTAACGGGTGAATTTAAAAACGAGCAATTTATCAACAACGCAATCTCATTGACACTCCAAAAAATGTTTGAGGATCCCACGTTCCGTCTTTTTTTAAGTCCCCAGGAATAAAATTCGCAAAAGCACCTCAATCCTCTTTTCTAAAGACCACTGACCAATTGGAAAAGTCTGGACATTCCTGGAATCGCAAAGTACCAAATCAATCAAATTCAAATATTGGACATATTTTGTAAGGGATTTTGGGTAATCCCCGATTCGCCCCGAAGAACCTCCTCCATCTTATTATAAAATCAGGGGTTTTGGGTTTTTTTTGGCTTGCCAAAGCCCATCAGATTTGATAGCCTGCAAACACTCTTTGGATGGTGAGAGCCGTCTTTGAGAGCCTGCCCTAGGTGGAGGGAGAGGCATACCCAAACTTTTTCTAACCGTTTTCAACTGTAACCCAGATCAGATCAGGGCCAGTTGTACGTTCGAATTCGAACAGGGAGCTATACAATCGCCGTGGATTCAAAACATCTTCCTCTTGCAGAAGAAGCGCTTCAGAACATCCCTCCCCATCAACGCAAAAATAAAATCATCTCCGTACTCAAGGAGAAATTTGATTTTCAAAGTGCCCATCTCCGCACCACGAACAATAAAGGTGACGGCATTTTGTCCAAATGTTTAAGCTACGATGCCCCAAACCAGGTTAAGGAACTGGATATTTATCCGTTCTTTAAAGTAATTCAAGCGATGAATGGCGCACGCGTCACTATCGACGGGAAAGACCTGGTCACGGTCTCAACTAATAATTACCTTGGTCTCACACACGATGCACGAGTCATTGAACACAGCCAGAAGGCGCTGACGGATTTTGGGTCGGGCTGTACCGGTAGCCGGTTCCTGAACGGCACCCTCACCCTGCACAAAACCCTTGAAAAAGAATTGTCTGAGTTCATCAGTCAAGAAGACTGCATCGTCATGTCCACCGGATACCAAGCCAATCAGGGAACTATAGCCTGCCTGCTTGGCCGTCAGGACATTGCCTTTTCTGATCGCGAAAACCACGCCAGTATTTATGAAGGCTGCGCAGTAGCTCCTGGGAAAACGGTCCGCTACCATCACAACGACATGGACCATCTGGAACATCTGCTGAAGAAATATTCTGATGTCGATGGGAAGTTGATTATCACCGACAGTGTGTTCAGTATGAGTGGCGATATTGCCAACCTTCCAGGAATTGTAAAACTTGCGCGTGATTATAAAGCGAACGTCATGGTAGATGAAGCGCATGGACTGGGAGTAATGGGCAATCGCGGACAAGGACTCTCCCACTACTACAATCTCGAAAAAGAAATCGACCTTTATGTCGGAACCTTTTCAAAAAGTCTGGGTTCCATCGGCGGGTTTGTCGGCGGAAAAGCAAAAATTACGGAATACATCAGGCACAAAGCATCCGCCTTTATTTTCACTGCCGCCCTGCCACCGGCCTCCGTCGCAGGGGTGACCAAGGCATTGGACATCTTGATCAGTGAACCCGAGCGCATTAGCCGCTTGCAGGACAACACGGCCTATATCAAAAAAGGTTTTTTTGACATGGGTTTCCAGATCAACAACAATCAGGTCCCCATTGTCCCAATCAAAATCGGCGACGAAACCCTGACGCTCTACTTCAACAAATTGCTGTTTGATAACGGGATTTTTGCCGGCGTAGCGGTTTCACCAGTGGTGCCCCCTTTCCATGCGATGATCCGTAGCAGTTACACGAGCTGCCATACGCGCAAGGAACTGGACCATATCCTCGCGACCTTCAAAAAACTCGGGACCGATCTCGGCATCATTGCCCAGTAGATTATGGGTTGGGAGGTTTCAAAGGTATCGACTCCCAACGACCTCACTCGTTTTCTAAGAGTTCCTCACCAGATTTATCGAGACGACCCCAATTATATTTTTCCGCTGGAATTCGAACGGCGAAAGTTTCTAGATCCCGCTCGCAATCC
>JAJDAX010000281.1 GCA_029261615.1 Nitrospinaceae bacterium | reverse complement strand
CCGCCCCAATACGATCTGGTATCCCTTCTCCGCGACTCCTACCAACCTCTTCCTGATGAAATGGTACAGGAAAAAATAGAGCGGTTTCTTCAGAAAAAGGAAGCGCTGGGAAGCCCACCTATTGATCGCGACGCGTTTGCGGTTGGTTTTGATCTCATGGCGATTCAAAGAGGACTCAAGGCAATCGGCACTTTCGCGTATCAAAAAATCGCAAAAGGCAATGCACGCTACGAACCCTGTATTGCCGGCACACTTTCCAACGTCAAACATTCGCTCGACAAACACAAAGAGTTAAGCGAATTCAAAAATGCCCTGGAAGAAGCGTTGCCTGCCCTCCATTCCTCAAAGGGCCTTTCATGATATTAAAACGCTACGTCCTGAAACATTTCCTGCAAACTTACCTGCTCACGCTTGGTGCGTTGGTCAGTATGTTTCTCGTCATCGACTGTTTCGAGCGGATCGATGAATTCATTTCCCGCGATGCGCCAATGTCCTTTTTGTTTATGTATTACCTTTACAAAATTCCCTTCGTATTATTTTTCATGGCCCCGCAAGCCGTTTTGCTGGCCACAGTGGTCACCCTCGCTACCCTGGCACGCAACAACGAGTTCACCGCAATGAAAGCCTGTGGCATTGGCGTCACCAGCATCACTTTACCCATTTTAAGCTGCTCCATCGTAATCGCATTTTTCGTGGTGCTGCTAAACGAATTCGTCACCCCCATCACCAGTGAACGAATGAATCATATTTATTACGTCAAGGTGCGGGGAATGGAATCTCAGGGCCACTTGCAACGCGACAATATCTGGCTCCGTTCCAGCAACGGGTCTATCTGGAATATTAGTTTTTATGACCCGGATAAATCCCTGATGCGCGGTGTGAGCCTGCTCTCCTACGACGAAGAGGAACTATTCATGCGTCGCCGTGTGGACGCAGAGCAAGTATTGTGGAACGGGAAAAAATGGGAGTTCATGAATGGATCCATCCGTTACTTCACTCCGAAAAGCCTGAACAAAACAGAATTTTTTGAAAAAGAAATATTTCCCGTTCTCGAATCGCCCAAGGATTTTCGAAAAATCCAGAAACGTCCGGAAGAGATGAGTCTGCGTGAAATGTACCGCACCATCCAAGCCAACGAGATTGAAGGTCTGGACACCCATCAAAACTGGGTCGACCTGAATCAAAAACTGTCTTATCCCTTCATTGCGGTTGTAATGGCCCTCATCGGGATACCGCTTTCGATCCGGTCAAGCCGGAACGGCGGCATCCTGTTTTGTGTTTCAGTCAGTCTCTCCATCGGTTTTGTCTTTTCTTTCATCTATGCCATGGGCATTTCACTTGGACACGGCGGAACCTTCCACCCGGTGCTCGCCACCTGGGGCCCCTGCTTCCTGTTCATCTGCGTCGGGTTTTACCTGTTGCTTACGATGGACAGCGACAGCCTGCTTCCGATATAAAACTGCCTTCCATGAAACGATTTGCCTCCATTGATATGGGATCGAACACCATCCGGTTGCTGGTGGGTGAACAGCCTGCGGGTTCTCCTTTGCGCATCCTGCGTGAAGAAAGGCGGATCATCCGGTTGGGGGAAGGTCTGCACACCGAGCAACGCCTACTCGATCACCGCATGCAGCTTGCAATCGACACGCTAAACGAGTTTCGCGAAATTTGTGCTGAGTACGGAGAGGTTTTTATCTATGCCGCCGCCACCAGCGCCGTGCGGGATGCCAGCAACCGCAATATGTTTGTCGATAAGGTCAAATCCGATACAGGGCTGACCCTCCACGTTATTTCCTGGCAGGAAGAAGCCACCTGGACCCTCGATGGCGTTCTCTGGAAGCTGTCACCCGGCGACGCACCCTTCATCACGTTCGATATTGGCGGTGGCAGTACGGAATATATCCTGTCCAAAGGTCGTGAGGTGCTGGCCTCGGTGGGTACAAAACTTGGGGTGGTACGCCTCACCGAACGCTTCATCACCAAACATCCGGTGGACTCGCAGGAATACCAGGCCCTGACCACTTTTCTGTCTGACGAACTTGGCGAGGTCCGGCAGCAACTCGGGAATCCCACCTTTGGCCCTTTGGTTGGAACGGCTGGGACGGTCACCACCCTGGCAGCTCTGGACCTGAATATCTTCCCTTACGATGAAGACCAGATTCATGGATCGACCCTCTCCATCACGCGGGTGGAAGAACTTCTTGATGATTTGAAGGCCATGACACTTGAAGAACGGCTCCAGCTCAAGCCTCTGGAAAAGGGGCGGGAAGACCTCATCATTGCCGGAGCCACAGTCGTACTGGAAACCATGCGAACTTTTGAGTGCAAAACCCTCACTGTAAGCGAGTATGCTTTGAGGGAAGGCTTACTGCTCCATGCCTGCAAATTATCAGGAATGTAAAAAGCCTGGGCCCTGGAGGCCCTGAAAGGGGCCGAAATGTTGACATCCCCTTGTAATTGCGATATTTTCGTAGATTAATCTATCTTTTAATTTAGCGGTCCTCTAAATACTAAATCCCGACTTTTTGCCACCACCTGACTCCTGATTCCAAGGGGCAGG
>JAJDAX010000280.1 GCA_029261615.1 Nitrospinaceae bacterium | reverse complement strand
CGTGATTTAAGAAGTGGCGTGTGGTTTCATCTGGGTGAGCTGGAAGTGATACGAGGTGAAATGGTGGCTGCCCGTGATTGTTTTGAAAATGCCATCCGCGAGAACTTTGCACACAAGAAAGCATTTGCCTTCCTTTATCTTGTGTACCGAATTCAGGGGGTACCCGACTACCTTGAGCGCCAACCCAAAACCCCTTTGCGTATCCGTTCTTGATATTTTTTCCGGGAAAGAACGGGCTATCAGGCTTTTTTCCGCGCGATGAGAAGGCTGGTCTTCAATTCAATCTGTTCAAAATTTCCTGACCAAATAATTTTTTCATTGAGGGCCTTCAGGCAGTCAGGTTGAGTTTCATAGTAATCGTGCAAGGCGATGATCCCGCCCGGCATCAGAACACTTGACCACATCTCGATATCCTGAATGACCGCGGGGTAACGGTGATCGCCGTCGATGAACACCATACCGATTTGATATTTTTCTCGTTCTTTTCGCCAGCGTTCAAATCCCGAACGTGAAGTCTGGTCCCACAATTCGACGAAGCGCGAAACGCAATGCGCTGAAATGCGTTCCTGTACATCCGGTGCTGAAAAGGGATCGATGCTGATAACCTTGCCGAGCTTGCTGCGTTTCACTCCCTGCCCCAATGCAATTGTGGAGCGTCCGTAATAACGGCCGATTTCAATCACGGTGTCTGAAGGTGGTCGCGTGCGAGCCAGACGCTCCAGATGCGCCAGCTCACGATCGATCATCAATCCGGGGCAATTTACTGTTAGTTTAGCGTCTTCGAGGTGAATGGGGTTTTTCCAGATTGCTATCAGATCGTTGATTGGCACAATCTGAAAATTTGCGTTGAGGAAAGCGATACGATGGCTGTCGCCAAAAAGACTGAGAAATGGCATCTGGTCAACGACTTCATAAGACTCTGTTGACTCGTCATTTTGAATGAGCAGAGAGTCGAAATCATCATGCGCCACAATCTGTTTAAATGCTGTAGCCGTTTCATCAGACAATGCTTCGCTTAAATCCAGCGTTTTAATTTCCATATTCGCAGGTACGTCAAGTGACGGGCAATCCCCGCGCAACAACACAGAGACCTTCTCGTTTTCGTAAATGCGGGAGACGGTGTTTATATAGTGTTGGGTTTTAGAATGGTGCGCGGAATAAATATAAAGTGGCTTGCGATATTGTTCCCTGTTTCCCTCGAATAAGTGCAAAAGGTTCATGCTGGAGTGCTCACGGACGGGGTGCCGGGGGAGTTTGAAACACTTGCACCAAGAAGATATCCGGAGCCTGCGTAATGTGCAGCAGCGGGCTCAATGTCAAACTGTTCTACCTGACCGACAAAGCGCAACAAACCGCGATGCGATAGCTTGGTCAGAATGTCGGTCATTTCGTCCCATTCCACACCGAGTGAAACCCGTAAATGTTCAGCGGTCATGGGCTCACGACAATTTTTGAGAGCAGCGATTTCCCGACCTCGCAAGCGGAACGTTTCGCCGGACATCTTGTGATACACCAGGGTGAACGGTTGCGGAGGCTGGTTGAAGTCCTGCACAAAATCCCGGGGGAAGCGTTTCAGGACAGCGGTGTCATTGAACACAATGCGGGTGTTTTTCAAATCAGGAATGTGGCGAGCAATGGTTCCCGAACGGTGGGAGCCGGTCAATTCAACCAGTTTATCCGGGCAATGATCGGCGTAGAGCAGATAGCCACCGTGGTGCAGCAGCTTGGAATCTGATCGTGCCTCATACGTCTGGTGGTATTCGGTTTTATCATATGGAGATGATCCATCCTGATAGGTGTAGACATAACCACCATGTTCGTTTTGTTCGACTTCAATGCCGAGTTTTTTCTGGTGATAGAACAAAGGCTGGTCTGGCAACAGATGGTAAACCCCGCAATAAGCAGACAATGCAATATTGGGCCCGTGACTGCGAATGTAATCGAAAGTCAACCGGGCTTCCCCTTCCGTTTCGGTTGGAAAACCGATGAACCAGGTCATGCATGCCATGATGCCCGCGTCGGCCATGTTGTGTAGCACCTGATCGACCTCTTGCAGGTCGTTGTCCTTGTCAATCAAGTCCAGCACGCGCTGGCTGGCCGATTCAAACCCGAACTGTAAAAAGCGGCAACCGCCGTCGGCAAGGTTTTGCATGAATGCCGGTGGCAGGTAAGCCTTTTCCATTTTGGTTTCGGCGAACCAGATGAAGGGCAGGTTTTTTTTCTTAACCTGTTCGGCAACGTACTTCAATGTCCTTGGAGGACATAGCGAGTCCCAGAAATAAAAATGGCGGATGCCGGTGGTGTTGTGGATGTGTTCCATATCCTCAAAAACCCGCTCCGGTTTTCTAAGACGATAGTTTTCGCGGAAGCTTTCCGAGCAAAAGGTACACTTACCGTAATAACAGCCGCGTGAAGTCTGGAAGGTTGCTCCAACTTCTGGTACCGGGTAATCGCTGAGTGCCAGGCCTGCAAAGTCTGGTGCAGGAAGCGAACTCAAATCGTCCAGGCGCTGTTGAGTTGTAAATGCCCAGTTGCCGTTTACATCTTTGTAGCAGAGGTTTTCTACTTGCTGAAGGTCACCACCGTTTTCCAGAGTGGTCGCAAGTTTGGGTAAGGCCAGATCACCGTCGCCGACCATGACAAAATCATACAGGTCGAACAGGCGGGGATCGCCTGTGAATATTGATTCGTGGTTTTCGATGAGGGCGCCGCCGATGATGATCGGAATGTGAGGTGCTTTTTCCTTTAACAGCCTGGCGAGGCGCAGTCCTTCCCAGTAAGAGACCATAAATGGAATACTGATACCGATCAGACCTGGCTTCTCTTGAATAATATTGTCGACAATCCCATTTTGAAGAGCGGCCGTGATGGGATCGTCCATCGGTTGTTGCAGTCGATCGAACAGACGGTTGACGACATCCGGGTTGGCTGCGTTGTCCAGGGGGTGACCTCCAAAATAAAATCTAAGCAGTGATCGCAAATCATCGTAAGCCCGGTTGAACTGATCCGGTTCATAAAATGATTCGGGAGATTTCATTATCTCCAACGCTGTTAGAGCGTTTTCCAGGCTCTCCCTTGGAACCGATAGCTGCTGCACCAGCGACTGGTATTCTGCTGCTTCCTGAGCGTTGAGGGCAGGTTTTTCTCCCAGTTGTTCCATGCGCTCATTCATTTGGTCAAAGTGTCGAATCAACAAGCCGGAATTAACAAGCTCCAGAAACACTTCGAGATTGACATCGTGCAGAGCAGTGTCGTGTCCCGCTTCCTTTAGACAGGACGAGAGCGCAGGTAGACTGGAGTATGGGTTGCCGGGAAAATTTCGATCCGGTGGATAAATTAGCGTCACCTTCATGAGGCGTTCCCTTCTTTTTCCATGACCTGCTCAAGTGATGCGTCGGATAACGTCCGCTCATTCTGAATGTGGGCGCGACTTCTCAGCATTGCCGGGGACTGTTTGATTGCATCGAGTTTGGATTTCCACAGCAGGCCACCTTGACCCCGAAAAGAAAAATAACAGGCGGTCCGAACTTGATAGCGGATAATGTCCGGCAGGTGGCGGATAAAATGGGTTAGCGGTAAGTTTTTTAACATCACGAACCATTCGTTGCGATGTGCCTGATACACATAGCGATCGCTGTAGCGGCCAAGGGTTGCCGAGCCAATATGAAACACGCGTGCTGCTGGAAAATAGAACGCAATATTTCCTTTTAGGCGGGCGCGAAAATTCAGATCGACATCTTCCGCCAGTGAGTGAAACCTCTCGTCGAACAAGCCGACATCCTCAAACAGATTGCTGCGGTAAATGGCGGCACCTGCGCAAACTCCCGGTATTTCCTCTTCGGTATCATATTGTCCGTAGTCGGTTTCCCCTTCGCCACGCGATTTGCCAGCACCCCAGGGGAAAAAACTGTCACCCGCATTACAAAACTGACTGCGGTCGTCGCGGTACATCATGCGGGATGCCCCCATACTGCATTCAGGATGAGCCTCCATGCCATCGACCAATTCCCGGAGCCAGTGCTTTTCGACTTCGATATCATTGTTGAGCAATACGATATAGTCGCTGGTTGTGTTTCTTATTCCTTCATTGCAGGCGGGTGCGAACCCGTAATTTTTATCGAGCAGGATCAGGCGAACTTGCGGGTAGCGTTCGCGGATCAAGGCGCAAGAGGCATCTTCTGATCCATTGTCAACGACAATGACTTCAAAATCCTGGAAGCTGGAATCGAACAGGGAGTCGAGGCACATGCCGAGCAGGCGAGCGCCGTTCCAGTTGGGTATGATAATCGAGACCTTCATGGCGACACGGCCTCCTTTTTGGGTTGGTAACGTTTACTCGAGCAGGAGGACTGGCGTTTGGCAATTAACATTTCACGATGTGCCATATCGCTTCCAAGGAAATTGATATATTCGCAGAAAGCGGCAGCAAACCAGGCTTGAAATCCCGGCATCAGGCGGTGATCCCGGATGAATCTGCGAAACGAAAGTGCGCGCGCTGGAAGATGGTAATGGAACTCATTATTTGTGATGTCGGCACGATCTTGATGCATGCGCCGAAACAAGGTTCGTTGAAATTTTAGCGTGCGAACGAAACAATCGATCATCGATAGGTTGTGGGAGTGCGCTACCGGGCTTTCCGGCGTGTAGAGGGTTGTGAATCCGCGTTGATGCACGGCATGCGCCCAAACCTGATCCTCACCCCAGTCGATGTCTTCGTCAAACGGGATTTCCAGAACAAGGTCACGTCGGATGGATGAATTGGCGTTGGAGAAAAAGAAAGATTCTTTCATCACTCGTTTTTCCGGTCGAAACATATCGTGCAAAAGTTTCCTCTCGAACGGACTCGCCCAGTCTTCAAGCGGTACTTCGCGACCACAGACTCCGGCAACGCTTTCGTCTTCCTGCATGGGGGTGACCAGGTTGGCAAGCCAGGTATCGGTTTGCGGGACCGCGTGCGCGCTGAGGTTGACCAGAAACCGACCCCGTGCGAGCTGGGCTCCGAGATTGAGGGCGCTCGAATAGTGAAACGATTCTTTGGCTATTTCATACACCCTCACCGAATGCGAACAGGCGATGGCAACGGTGTCGTCAGTTGAACCCGAGTCGATGACAATGACTTCGCGTCCAGGCCCTTTTTGGCGGGCGATCGCTTCCAGCGTCTGGCTCAGATAACGCGCTTCATTAAACGTCCGGATTATGATGGAGGCTTGCGGTAACTCATCGCTGTAGAAATCCTGTATCGTTTTTGTTTGTACCGGTGGTCTGGGTGCGCTGTTTATCGGAGGGGCTTGTGTGTTCAGCCAGAGGCGCAGTAACGGGGCGATACAATCGAAAAACCAGATCAATGCGGTGTGCCAGATGATTTCTTTTTGTGACAGTATCTGGCCGAAGGAAATGTTTCCTGGTGACCCGCCGGGCGCAACCTCCACAGCCTGACTGGATAGCCCGAGAGCGAACAGGCGGAGCTTGTTGTAGCCCGTGCCGCTTTCATTATTGAGGGGCAGGAATACTTTTTCAGGTGCCAGTGATTTTAATCGGGTGAAATGCCGAAGGGCTTTTGAATAAGAGAAAGATCCCTCACCCCAGCTTATGAAGGTGTTACCTTGCGAGGTTTTGTAGGGTGAGGAGTCAGGTCCGAAATAATAGACGTTGTTGGTGGACTTTTTTGCCAGGTCAGACGCACGATTGACCTCGACTTCCCGTGCTGTGCAAAAAACGATGCTGTTTCCGGACATAGTGACGGGCTCGCGTGTGAGGCTTAAGAAACCACAGCCGGTTCAGCTTCGGGCACGGTTTCCGGAATCAGTAGCCAATATTGCTTTCTGGCTTCCTTGTGGTCGGGGCTCAGATGCATGCACATTTTAAAATGTTGCAGGGCTTCGTCGCTTTTGTCTTCCTCAAGGCAAATCATGCCGAGCCGGTAATGCGCACCCGCACCAAACATCAATGCGTCGTCGTAGTCGACGGCTGTTTTGTAAACGTATTCAAACTGCTCGCGTGCCTGTTCCAGTTGGCCCTCCAGCACGGCTACTTTGCCGATGACATAACGTGGACTCAAGAGCTGTGGAAATTTCTCCAGAATGCTTTTCGCATCTTCTCCAGCACCATTTGGGTCGGTTTCAAATCGCGCATTCATCGCCTTGACCAGTTTATCGATTTCCGGTTTGTCCTGTTTGAGGATCGCAGTTTTCTCTGCCGCAAGCGATCGTTTGGGCCGGACTGTTTCCTGCGTCCGTGCATCACGGAATTCGCTGCTCATTAGCTGAACCGAATCCATGATTTGCTCGCTGGAATAGTTCGGGTAACTGACCACGGTTCCGCTGGAGCCGTTGAAGGATTCCAGATCGTTGGTCGCCAGCCATCCATTCTCCTGCGCTTTTTTGTGAAACGTGGTGCCGGGATGCGGAACGGAGATGGAGCACTGCCAGCTCGAAATCAGGTCTTCCGAGATCAGTTTTTTGCCGTAGTCGATGGTCTTGCGATCACCTTCAGGTGTTGATCCGGACGCACCGATCATGAACGTGCCGTAAATTTCGATGCCCAGTCGCTTGGCGGACCGCAAAAGCTCGTGCAAGCGGTCGGCTTTGGTTTTGCGACCGATACTCTGACCGGTTGCTTCGTCGATGGTTTCAATGCCGAGCCGGAGTTTGTAGTAGCCGGCTTTTTTGATCATCTCGAGAATTTCTTCGTCAATGCGCTGATGATTGGCCATGGCCTCAAAGCGAAGGTCGTTATTGCCGGAATCGATAATCGCCTGGCAAAACGACATTATGTCTTTTTTACGGATGATGTGAGTTTCTTCGTTGAACCAGCAACCCTCCATCTCCGGATATTTACGTCGCAGGTTTTCGATTTCAGCGATGATGCGCTGCGGGCTGCGGAAGCGCCAATTCTCTTTTTCGTAATAGACCGTTCCCGCTACGCAAAAATCACAGGTGTAGGGGCACCCGCGAGATGCATGCACTTCAATTTCACGGTATTTGGTCCAGCGGTGCCCGCCACAGTAACTGTAGTCGATGCGGCGGATATCCTCATCTTCCGGGTCGGGAAGAGAATCAATGTCCAGCACCTTGCGATAGCTGTTTGGATAGACACCGGAGATGGTTTTGGGATCGAGCCCGTTCAGGATGTCGACCACAGCGTATTCAAATTCGCCAATGCATGCGTAGTCCATACCGTCAGCTATCACGTTCTCTGGAAACGCCGTTGGGTATTGCCCTGTGATGATCACCCGCGTTCCGTACTTGGCTTTCAGGGCCTTCGCGATGCGCAGGCTTTCTTTATAGGTCACCGTATCCACTTCAAAAATCAACCAGTCCGGCTTTTCCTGGTCCAGGTACTGAATATAATCCTCAGCCGTGAAACGCAGGTAAGTGCCATCGATCAGTTTGACGTAGTCGTCGGGGAATTCCCGCTTGAGCAACGTGCTCAGATAAGCCAACTGATAGGGGTAATAGATGAAGACAGGATAGCCCTGGAACATGCTGGTCCAGCGGCTGGG
>JAJDAX010000279.1 GCA_029261615.1 Nitrospinaceae bacterium | reverse complement strand
CCGAGGTAGATGCAGTGATCAATCATGATGCCCACGATGGAAGGCAACATGACGATATTGATAAAATTCAGTTTGATGTTGAACAGCGCCATCAAGGCTCCGGTCAAAGCCAGTCCCGTGAATAGCGGTAGAAATGTTTTGAGAGCCAGTACCGGGTCGCGCAAGTCGATCAGGAGAATGATGAACACAAGTGTCAACGCGAAGACCATGGCCATAGGCCCCTTGTCGATTACCCAGTCCATTATGGCGGCGGCAATCAGGTTTTCGTTGAGCACCTGAACTGTGATGCCTTTTTCTTTCAGTGTTGTCTTTAGCTCCGAAATTTCCTTTTCCAACTGGTAAATATTGCGTACGTCAAAAAAGTTTTTATCGGCGGGTGAGAAAATAAGGAGCACGTATTCGCCGCCCGCGATGAACCGTTGCTTGAGAACTTCCGGGATGGCACTTTCATCGAATGGTTCAGCGTGCACCAGTTTTTTTAACTTTTCAAATCGGGTTGTTCCTAATGATATTTCGATGATGTTATTTTCTTTTTTAAAAAGATCTTGAATCCTTTTTAGGATTTTTTGTTTTGAATCATATTCTTTTTTGCTGAAAAGATTCAGGGAAGAGTGGATGCCGATAGTGGTCTCGTCTCCGAATTTCCTTTTGATCTTTTCAAGAGCCCTGTGAATTTCGAACAAGTCTTTTTCGTTGTGAGTTACGATAACCGTGGGCGAAAAAGCAAAACCAAAATCATCAGTTGTTTCCGTTTCGTAGTCCGCAGCAGGGGATTCTCCTTTTAACTTTTCAAAATCATATTCAAACTCGACCCTGGGGATCAGGAATATGCTGGCCGTCATCAACAAGATAAAGAGAGCCGAAAGAAAATAAGGTGTGTTTGAATAAAGGCTGGAAATCCTGAGTGAAAACAGGCGTGGCTTGGGTTTGCGAAGCCAATGGATTTTATCGTAAAACAAAACTTGTGCAGGAAACAGGAAGTAGTAAGAAAAAAATGCACAGACTATTCCAATTGAAGCAATAATGCCGAACTCTGAAAAACCTTTGAAGTCTGACGCGATTAATAGAGAGAACACGCCGATGGTAGTGCACATCGCCACCGTTCCAGATCGCCCGACCTGTGTCACCACGAGTTCGACGGCCTTGGCTACAGGGAGTCCCTTTAGCAGTTCCTGCTTGAACCGGATATACAGGTGAATTCCATAATCGATTCCAAGGCCCATCAGGATGGCGACCAGAAAACCGGAGATGATGTTGACGTGGCCTATGAAGAGCCGGGTCAGAGCGAAAGTGTAAGTCAGCGAAATGAACAGGGGAAATATTGTGAAAGGGATTGAAAACCAGGAACGGGTGTAGAAAAAAATCAGGGCGGTAGCCAGAATGGCGGCTAATGAAGCGGCGCGTGTCAGGTCTTGAATGATGATTTTACTTTCTTCAAGGCGCGGGATCATTGATCCAGTCAGGCGGATGGCAAGATCAGGGTGCTGTTCCTCCAGTTTGGATTCTGCGATTGAGGCGCGAACATTGTCTACAAACCGCTGGGTGAAGTCAGTGTTGGTGACGGCTCCTTCTGGTTGGACGAACAGGTAATAGCGTTTCTGACTTTTTCCTTTGTAAAACGGATTGATTTCATCAAATATCTGGTAGTCATCCGACAATGACTGTAATTCGCCGGGGTTATACAATTCCCGGCTTCCGAAAAAATTGCTGAAGGAAGTACGGGCGAAATCTACTGCTCCCAGCATCAGTTTTTCCAGCTTTTTCAAATCAGTTTCCGAAGCCAGTAAAAGCTGTCGATTGTCTAGAAACTCTTTGGGTAATTTCCAGTCGACAAAACGCGTCCCTTCAACATTGGATAATCTGTCCGCCAGGATTTTTAAAACAGGTGGAGCCTGTGCCTGATCCAACCCTTCCAGGACAACGACCAACGGACCGGACCCGCCAGTTTTATTGACGACCTGATGGAATTCCTGCACCAGCTCCAATTCCTGTGGCAGGAGGTTGTCCATACGCGAGTCGTAGCGCAGGTCTGAGGCGATCCAGATGGAAATGGCGCTCAATATCAAACCAATGAGCAACACCCGGCCAGGAGCTTTGTACGTGACGTTGAGGAAGCACCAGTTAAGAAGACGTTTCATAGCGTATCCGGGTATTGTGGAAATATAGGGTTAACGCCAATTGGACGGTGGCGAAAAGTGTTAAGGGCAAAAGTAATAGGGGCAGACAGCCTGTTATGCCACCGAGGGCCATAATAAAAAAAACAAGGTCGGGCCCATTCCATTTCCAAAGAGACAATACTTTTCGATTTGTTTGATAAAAAGCCACTCTTTGATTCTCCGGCCAGGGGCTGTTCGATGATGGATTCACCTTGGACCGTCCTTCAAATACCATGCGTTGAAACCTGAGGTACGCATGATACAACGTTAGTAATCCGGATGGGTTGGTTTTCATTTGGACTTCAATTTTGTTTTGTTCGTTTTGAGCCCAGTCCTCCCCATCCTGAATTCGTGTCGTCATGGCCTGCTTGGAATAGTCGTAAGCAATCGCTCTTAGAATGGTGACTACCGTTAGAGCAATCAATGTGGGTGTCGTTTCAGG
>JAJDAX010000278.1 GCA_029261615.1 Nitrospinaceae bacterium | reverse complement strand
CCAGATCAAACCCTTTGTCAGCCCGCGGACCGGTCTGCATGGAAGTACAAAAGCAGGTGGACGCGGCCTGCCCGCACTGAACAGCGACCACAAAAATATTGTCCCGCCGTTCCTTGTAATCCGTATTGACAAAATCGTCCTGGATAAAAACCCGATCCTGAATGGCGATGGCATGAAGTTCACAGGATCGGACCCCGATGAAGGCATACGAAACCGGGTTTACCGGCTCCGGTTCAAGCTTGAAATCTCTGCCTTCCGCATTACCAGTCCAAAGACGACGTACCGGAGGAAATAAATACTTTTTCCAGGAGTGAGGGCCGACGGTATATCCAAACACGGCCTCATCTGAACGCTTTTTCAGACGATACGTTCCCGCGTCCTGCTCCTCAGTCCACCCTATCGGGAAATCGTTCGCAGTTTGAATCGGGCCATAGACAATAGCCCCTTCACCCAGTGTAGGCCCCACGACTTCATACTCTTTTTGCGTGAGTGCCTGCAAAAGAGAATCCAACTGCGTTCGCCCTAATATATAGTTGGCTTCCATAAATAATGTTCAATCCTTGAAGATGTGAGTTCCGGCGGTGCCTTCAATGGCGGGAACAAGCTCATTTAAATGGGCGATGATAGCTTGCCTGCCACCCTGTTTTAAAAATTGTAAAGACGCTTCCACCTTGGGGCGCATACTTCCTTCGGCAAATTCGCCCTGATCCAAATAATGTTCCATCTCACTTGAGGTGACACTCGTTAAAGGCTTTGGGTTTGAGGAATTAAAACCCAGATACACTCTATCCACCCCAGTCAGGATAACCAGCACCTCAAGGCCAAGTTCGCTGGCCATCAGAGCACTGGTGTGGTCTTTATCGATCACCCCTTCAACACCGTTCAACTGACCATCAGCTTGACGGATCATGGGGATACCCCCGCCCCCGCCTCCGATTAACAGAAAACCCTGGTCCAGGACGGCCTGAAAAAATTGTTTCTCAACAATTCTTAACGGTCGGGGTGAAGCCACAACCCGGCGAAAGCCACGGCCCGCATCCTCGACCATTTTCCATCCCTTTTCTTGCGCCAGAACATCGGCCTCCTCTTCATTATAGAACAATCCAATGGGTTTGGTAGGCCGAAAAAAAGCCGGATCCTCCCGGTCCACCTCGACTTGGGTGATCACAGCAAATGCTTTGCGTTTCACACCTCTTTCCCGGCACAAATTGTCCAACACATTCTGCAGGATGTAACCAATGCGCCCCTGACTGTCGGCAACACAAACATCCAGAGTGACCTGACGGGGAAATTCGCGCCGGGTCAACTCCTGCTGCATAAAAATCTGGCCGACCTGAGGGCCATTGCCGTGACACAGGGCAATCCTTGTGTACCCTCGCTCCAACAGGGTCACCACACCTTCCAGGCTTTTTCGGGCTATTTTAAATTCTTCTTTCTGATGCGGGTGGGGAGATTTCGGAACATTCAACGCGTTGCCTCCAAAAGAAACTAGCAAGCCTGACGTTGTTGTCACCGCCTCCATTCAACAACCTGCATTCGATGCACCAGAGTTATTTGAAAATCTATTTGTCCAAAAACGGCTTCAACACCGTTTTCAGATTGGGTTCCCCAATTTCATCCAGTTCATACTTGACCCTCAGCCAGGGCTTGTGAATATCCAGCACACGGCCCAGGTCGATGGGCGTGCCGATGATCACCAGATCGCAGGGAATGGCATTTATTGTGGCTTCGAGATCGGCCCGCTGTTGATCATCATATCCCATAGCAGGCAACAGGGGACCGGTTTCGGGGTAGTCTTCAAATGTTTTTTTCAAACTTCCTTGTAGCCAGGGACGGGGGTCGATGATCTCCCTGGCCCCAAACTCCTTCGCCGCTAGCGTTCCTGCACCATAAGGCATGCCACCATGCGTGACCGTGGGGCCATCCTCCACCACCAGCACCCGCGCTCCCCCTATCAAACCGGGCTGCTCAACAGTCAAAGGCGAGTTCGCTTCGATCAACATTGCGTCCGGGTTATATCGCGTCACATTGTCGCGAACCTGTTGCACTGCCTCCGGTTGCGCCGAGTCCATTTTATTGATGATAATAACCTCGGCCCGAAGCAGGTTGACCTCTCCAGGGAAATAGGTCAACTCATCCCCCGGACGGTGCGGGTCTACCACCACGATTTCCAAGTCAGGCCGGTAAAAAGAAAAATCATTATTGCCACCATCCCAAAGAATGATATCGGCTTCCTGCTCCGCTTCACGCAGGATTTTTTCATAATCCACACCAGCGAACACCGTTATCCCCAAATCCAGATACGGTTCATACTCTTCCATTTCTTCAAGGGTGCAATCGTGTTTTTCGAAGTCGGACAACGCTGAAAACCGCTGAACAATCTGTTTCTCCAGATTGCCGTAGGGCATGGCATGGCGAATGGCGGCGACGCGTTTTCCATTTTCTTGCAAGATTCTGGCAATTTTACGGGAGGTTTGTGATTTGCCACATCCTGTTCTAACGGCACATACTGAAATCACAGGCTTGGAAGAGGACACCATTGAATCACGCGGTCCGAGCAAACTGAAATCCGCCCCTGCGGCCAAAACTTGGCTAGCTTTGTCCATAACATAAGCGTGAGAAACATCACTGTATGCGAAAATGACCGTGTGGACGTTTTCTTCCCTGATGATTTCAAATAACTCGTCTTCGGGTCGAATGGGGATTCCGTTGGGATAAAGATTGCCGGAAAGGCTCGCCGGATACACTTTTTTCGCTATCCCTGGTATTTGTGTGGCGGTGAAAGCGACTACTTTAAAGTCAGGGTCTTCTCGAAAACGTGTATTAAAAGTGTGGAAGTCCCTTCCTGCGGCTCCCATGATGACAATATTTTTTGTTCCTGATGAGTTCATAAATAAACCCTATATTCAATATAATTTGCGGGTGGAAATTCTACCTCTATAAGAGAGGACTATAAAACAGACTATTTATTCCCAAATTAATCCTCCAAATAAATTTAAAGTGGAAACCTGGCTCATATTCAAAAAGAGGAGGGTTATCGCATTCCAATAATTTTACCTTCCCTCAAATCAAATTCCTCTGCTTGCGGATGCTTTGGCAAGCCCGGCATGCGCAAAATTTCTCCTGTTAAAGGGATTAAAAACCCCGCTCCCGCCGCAATTATGATTTCACGAATCGTCACTGTAAAATTTTCAGGACGGCCAAGCCGTTTTGGATTGTCCGAAAGAGAAGCGGGCGTTTTAGCAATACATACAGGGAGTTTCTGGTAGCCCAACTGTTCTATTGAGGCCAAGTCCCTCTCCGCTTTGGGAGTGTATTCGATTTTTTTCGCGCCGTACATGTTATGAGCAACGTTCCATATTTTGGTTTTAATTTCATCCTCCCAGTTGTATAGAGGAGAAAAAGGTCTGCTGGTTTTCTCGGCATGCGCCAGAACAGCATCAGCCAATTCCAGACCCCCATGGCCTCCTTCTGAAAAAACCCGGCTGACAGCGAAGGGAACCTGCAACTGCTGTTCACAATGTTTTCGGACTAAATCAATTTCTTCTTTTGAGTCACCTTCAAACTCATTCAGGCAAACAATAGGAGGCTCGCCAAATTGTTTGATGTTTTCCACGTGCCGGTCCAAATTTGGCAGGCCGTCTTGCACAGCGGTCGGATTGTTAAGGTGCAAATCCTTTTTTGAAATCCCGCCATGAGATTTCAACGCCCTGCAAGTAGCCACCAAAACCACCCCTGCGGTGTCCAGTCCGGCACTTTGGCATTTGATATCAAAAAATTTTTCCGCTCCCAGATCAAATCCAAACCCAGCTTCGGTGATTGTCCAATCAGAAAGCGCCATGGACATTTTGGTGGCGATCACGGAGTTGCAGCCATGCGCGATGTTGGCAAACGGTCCTCCATGTATGAAGGCAGGGACCCCCTCGCCGGTTTGCACCAGATTCGGCAAAAGGG
Organism: Nitrospinaceae bacterium; assembly: GCA_029261615.1. The sequence goes on along the minus strand of JAJDAX010000278.1, from coordinate 3,106 downwards.
CGTCTTTTAATAAGGCCAACATGGCACCGGAAGCGTTTAATGCCTTGGCTGTGACTGGCTTCCCTTCATAGGTGAACGCCACCAGAATATTTTCCAGGCGCTTTTTCAAGTCTTCACTATTTTCAGACAGGCAGAGGATTGCCATAATCTCTGATGCCGCAGTAATATCAAAACCGGTTTCCCGGGGAACACCTTGCAGAACGCCGCCCAATCCGACCACGATATTCCGCAGGGCCCGGTCATTCATATCCATTACCCGCTTCCATAAAATACGGCGCGGGTCTATATCGCTTAGTCCCTGATGATAAATTCGATTGTCCAGCAAGGCCGCCAGCAAGTTGTGCGCAGACGTCACCGCGTGGAAATCACCGGTAAAATGTAAATTTATATCCTCTACTGGGATGACCTGACTTCGTCCTCCTCCGGTGGCACCGCCCTTCATGCCCAGGCAAGGGCCCAGGGAAGGTTCGCGCAACGCCAGGCAAACGGATTCACCTCGCGCCGCCAGAGCTTGTCCTAATCCTATAGTGGTTGTCGTTTTGCCTTCGCCAGCTGAAGTTGGGGTGATGGCGGACACTAAAATCAATTTCCCCTTAGGCGGAAATTTTTCCAGAACAGAAAGCCGAACTTTGGCTTTGTCGTGTCCATAGAGAATAATATCTTCTTCCTGAAGCCCCAATCCCCTGGCAATGTCAATGATAGGTTTCATATATCAATCCTGATGATCAGAAATAGTTGCAATCCCTGCGTATTCTTATTCTAACAAATTAAAGCATTTTGGGTTGCTTCTTACAGGTTTTAGCCTGGAGGAAAAAAATCCAAAGAATATTTAGACAATTTAAACTATCCTATATAGAAGGGGTTGTGCCCCGACAAAGATTCCATATTATTTTGGTGGGAAAAAATTATGTTTAGAATTCTCAAAAAAAACAGTCTGGGTCCGCAGGTTTACCGGTATAAAATTGATGCGCCCGATATTGCAAAAAAAGCACAGCCAGGGCAATTCGTTATCATTCGTTTGGATGAAACTGGCGAGCGGTTTCCCATAACCATCTCGGATATGGACTCACAAGCGGGCACTTTGACTGTGTATGTCCAGGCCGTTGGCAAGTCGTCCATCGAAATGAGTCAATTAAAAGAAGGTGAATTCATTCTGGATCTCGCTGGCCCTCTTGGAAATCCCAGTGAAATAAATATATTTGGGACGGTTGTCCTGATCGGGGGAGGATTTGGAATCGCGGCGATACACCCTATTGCGCGTGCTCTGACCCTCGCAGGTAATAAAACAGTGTCTCTACTGGGTGCACGCAACCGTGATCTGGTTCTTCTTGAAGAAGAGATGAGAGCGGTATCCAGTGAAGTGCACGTTATAACCAACGATGGTAGCGCAGGACGTCAAGGCCTTGTGACAGATATGCTCCTTGAAATAATTCAGAGCCAGGAGAAGGTTGACCGGGTGATCGCCATTGGGCCCCTGGTCATGATGAAAGCCGTTTCAGATATGACCCGTTCTTACGGCATTTCAACTATCGTCAGCATGAACCCTATTATGATTGATGGCACGGGAATGTGTGGGGCCTGTCGGGTCACGGTGAATGGTGAAATCAAGTTTGCCTGTGTGGATGGACCTGAGTTTGACGCTCACCTTGTAGACTTTGAAGGGGTGCTGAATCGAATGAAGACCTACACATCCGAAGAGCGTGAAGCCAGGGAGCAGTTTCAACGGGAGTCTGCCGGTTCCTGCAAATTGGAATAAAAAACCGAAATCAAACATTTTTGACGGGGAGTTAGCATGCCAGGTTCCAACCAAGTATCAAAGGGAGCTAAAAGACCCAGAACACAACCCGCTGAGCGAGAGGCCGAGGAACGCCGTCATAACTTTGAGGAAGTGAACCTTGGGTATTCACCAGTGCTGGCTCAACTGGAAGCCTCCCGTTGTATTCAATGTAAAAAACCCAAATGCGTGCAGGGTTGTCCCGTTCATGTCAATATTCCGGATTTCATAAAACAGGTGGCTGAAGGAAATTTCTTAGAAGCCGCCGAGATTATCAAGGAAACCAATTCCCTGCCGGGTATCACGGGCCGGGTTTGCCCGCAGGAAGACCAGTGTGAAAAACACTGCGTCATCGGAATTAAAGGAGATCCGTTGGCGATAGGTCTGCTGGAACGGTTTGTCGCGGATTTTGCCCGCACTTCGGGAGAAACAAAACTACCGCCGCAGAATATTAATCCACCAACCGGTAAAAAGGTCGCCATTATCGGGTCGGGTCCGGCTGGCCTTACCGTAGCCAGTGACCTGGCAAAGCTCGGACATGAGGTCGTCATTTTTGAAGCATTACATCAGGCGGGCGGAGTGTTGTTCTATGGCATTCCCGAGTTTCGTCTGCCCAAGAAAATTGTGGAATCTGAATTGGAGTACTTAAAACAACTGGGGGTCGAGATCAAAGTCAACTATGTGATCGGCAATATCAAAACTCTCGACGAGCTAATGGATGAAGATGGCTTTGACGCTGTATTTGTGGGGACTGGCGCAGGGCTTCCCTACTTTCTGGGTATTCCAGGGGAAAACCTGAACGGCGTGTATTCAGCAAATGAGTTTTTAACTCGCATCAACCTTATGCACGCCTGGGAATTCCCTAAATTTGATACCCCACTGCATCATCATGAAGTCCTCGTTATTATTGGAGGCGGCAACACCGCCCTTGATGCCGCTCGAACGGCATTGCGATTGCCTTCAACCAAACGCGTTGCTGTCGTCTATCGCCGTACGGAGGATGAAATGCCCGCCCGCAAGGAGGAAGTCGAACATGCCATGGCCGAAGGGGTTGAGTTTCATTTCCTTTCCAGCCCTCTCGAAATTCAGGGTCAGGACGGTTGGGTGCGGCAGCTGCTTTGTCAGAAAATGGAACTGGGACAACCCGATGACACGGGTCGCAGGGCCCCGCACCCTGTAGCAGGCAGTGAATACGAACTACTGGCCGATGCGGTGATCATAGCCCTTGGCAACGGGGTGAACCCCCTGATTGCCAAAAGTGCTGCCGATCTTAAAACCGATTCCAAGGGTCATATTGAACTGGTTGATGAAGACTTGAATCGCACTTCCAAG
>JAJDAX010000277.1 GCA_029261615.1 Nitrospinaceae bacterium | reverse complement strand
ACTCAGGTCCTTTGATTGCACTTTAAACTGGTTTAGCGAGGTGGTGCGATGGCCGAGTGGTTGCACTTTGATGGGACCGCTGAAATCGATGCGCATGTACTGGCGTTTGTCCTGTGAATAAAGTTCGATACGATTTTTGCCTCCTGCCTTGGCCCGATACATGGCCTTATCAGAACATTCAATGAGTTCCTGTCCCGATTGCGCGTCAAGCGGATATGAGGCAACTCCGCCGCTCACCGTTACTCTAAACCGGTGACCTTCATATTCAAATTCCTGTTCTTCAATTTTTTCCCGGATGCGATCGGCTTTCACCAGAGCGTTCATCTTGTTTGTTCCGGGTAAAAGGACGATCATCTCCTCTCCCCCGAAACGGGCGGCTGTATCCTCTGCACGTTTTTCTTTTTGAATCAAACGGGAAATCCGTGTGAGCACGGTATCTCCAGTGAGATGACCGTACTGGTCATTCACTTTTTTAAAATTGTCGAGATCGAGAAATATAAGGCTGAATTCCGTTTGTTGCCGTTTGCTCCGGGAAATTTCACTCGACAGGGCTTCAGTAAAATAATTCCGGTTGAACAGACCGGTCATCGGATCGCATTTGGAATGGTGGTTGGCCTCTTCGAAAAGTTTGAGCTCAACGACGGTCGGATTCTTAAAAGACTTCTTTACCGACAGGAGATAATCGCACAGGGAGGTGAGGAGTTTGACCTGCCGACCCACCAGGGAGTTCAATTTGTAATGGTGGCGGAGAATATCTTCCCACACCATTTTGGCTTCTCCTTCAGAGAATTCCAATTGGGTGAACAGATTGAGCAGGACAGGATAGACATCGTTTCCCGCCGACTTGATAAGCCGATCAACCTCTTTCAGGAAACCGGTGTCGTCGTCGCTGAAACGCCCGATCAATTGAATTAGATATTCTCTGACAGATTTCATTGGAATGTCCCGAATCAATAAGGGCATGCTAGTACTTGAAACTCCTTGGTCTTTCATAGTTTGGTAGAGGCATGGTAGTACTTGTAACTCCTTATTTCAATAGGGTTTGGGCAAAATACCCCATTTGGGGACTGTCAAAAAAACACCCCATTCTTAATCAAGCAAAATTCAATTGTTTTCAGAATGCCTATCGGTCGGTGATTGAAAAAAAATTAGATCAATTCCAGGGTTTTCAAACTCTTGAGGTGATTTGAGAAGCGTAAAGTGTCTTCTCCGGCGGGAGTCAGCTTATTTCCGATGACATTTAGGAAAGTCAGGTTTTGAAGTTTTTCTGACTCAGCGAGGTAGCGAGCGCCTTCGTCGCCGATGACGTTTAAGCCGAGGACCAGAGTTCTTAATTTTGAAAAGTTGTCTGAATGGGCAATAGCCTTGGCCCCTGCTGCTTTGATCCAGTTACCCTGTTCGAGATAAAGTGCTTCCAGGTTTGGCATATTGGGTGATCCGGCCAAAGCCGTTATACCAACATCTCCAATATTATTGTCGTTGAGGCGAAGTACTTTCATATTATTTAGAAACGGACTTTTTGCCAGCGCAGTCGCGCCTTCAGCATTCAACTGGTTTTCACCCAGGTCGAGTACTTCAAGATGCTGGCAGTTTTTAGATTGAGAAAGGGCCTCCGTTCCTTCTGCCCGGACATCGTTGTTGTTCAGATCAAGTTTTATCAGACCGGTCAGGGTGTCAGATTTTGCAATGGAGATGGTGCTGTCGGTGGTGAGCTCATTGCATTTCAGGCGAAGCTCTTCCAGATTTTCCCCAAGCGCACCGTTCGCTAGTTCATATACTCCGTCATCGCCGAGATGGTTGTTGTCGAGAATGAGGTGCTTTAAATTTGGGAAACCTTGGGAACGTGCCAGAGGGCCAATAGATTTGTCGGTTAGGTGGTTGTCCGACAATTCAAGGGTGACCAGCTCCTGCATCAATGCCTTACGGCCAAACTGGTCGAGACCTGCGTCTCCCATGCCGGTGTCGGATAAAACCAATCGGGTCAACTGGTTGCCGAGTGTGGATTCGGCCAGCGCTTGAATGCCCTGACTTTGTATGCGGTTGTATGAGATGTCGAGGATTTGAAGTTTGGTTAGGGTTTTTGATCCTGATAACAATTTTATACCGACCGGGCCGATTTCGTTGGCAGAGAGGTTGAGCTCCCTGAGGTCGGAAAAAGTTGACACTTTTGACAAATAAAAACAACCATCGTCGTCAACGTTATTGTTATCCAGTTTGAGGTGTTTGAGGCCTGAGAGAAATTTCGAGCCGGAGAGGTGAATCAATCCTGCTGTCGTCAGTCCGGTTTCCCTGAGATCGAGATGAGTGACTCGTGACAAAGGTTCGAGATCAGCCAGCGCTTTGAAGTCATCTTCAGTGAGTTTTTCAAGACACAACTCCAACCGCTCTTTATTTTTCTCCAGTTTGTTCTGAACTGTGGTGATCAGGTCCTGCGATTCGGTGTGCTTTTCGAATGAACGCAGGAACTCCAGGCTGTCATCAATATCTTTGGCTTCGGCCATTTCGCCCTCTTTAATGAAAAGATAAGGGGGGAATTATAGCATTTTGGCCAATACCTTGAGATGGAATTAGGTCCTGAACCACCCATGTGAAATAAGGCTGGAAGAAGCTTGGCAATATCAGAGGTCTCATTCATCATTAAAATGCGCAAAGATTCCATTGAATCGGCATTCCAAATATTAGACAATACCCTGCTTAGGAAATACTAAGCTAATTCCTCTTGTAGTGACTACCGACTGTTGCAGGAACGGAGTTTTTAAAAGGGAGCTTCCATATAATTGGTTATGTAGAATGAAACCGCCTTTTTTTCAACCTAACCATATAAAACAAAGGATAAGTTTAACGTAGAGGTTTTTGTTGAAACCTTTATTTTGGATGTTCGAAAGATCGCTCCTTTTTTCAGAGTTATTAAAATGACATGGGATTTATCGGAGGAGAAATGAGAGCCTCGAAGTTTTTATTTTTTATTGCATTAATTCTAATGGGGACCCCAGCCGCCTGGGGGGGAGATCCGGGCAAAGACCTCAGTCTACCCGATGATCTCAGCACGCTTTCCATCGCTGAGTTAAAAGGGATAAAGCTATCCAAAGTGACCTCTGTTTCAAGGAAAGAGGAAAAGCTGTTTGAAGCGGCGTCTTCTATTTATGTTATCACTCAGGAAGATATTCGTCGCTCCGGATTGCTCAGCATACCTGAACTTCTTCGCCTGGTCCCGGGCCTTGAAGTAGCACGGATTGACGGAAATAAATGGGCGATCACTTCCCGAGGATTCAACGGCCGCTTCGCCAGCAAGATGTTAATTCTTATCGATGGACGTAGTGTTTACACAACTGTATTTTCCGGCGTGTTCTGGGACGAGATTGATTACCCACTTGAAGATATTGAACGGATCGAAGTCATTAAGGGACCGGGTGGCACTCTGTGGGGGGCGAATGCCGTAAATGGTGTGATCAACATCATTACAAAAAATGCTGGGGATACACAGGGGGGGCTCGTAACTGCTGGTGCGGGAAACCTGGAGAACGGGTTTGGTACGGCCCGTTACGGAGGCAAGATTGGTGACAATCTTTCGCTTCGTCTCTACGGAAAATACAAAGCGCGTGATGAGTTAGAAGAGCATGGCACTATTCCCGCCGCAGATCAATGGGAATCGGGGCGGGGAGGGTTCCGCGCTGACTGGACGCCATCGAGCAATGACAAAATTTCAATGCAGGGTGAATATTTTCGGGGAGAATCAGGTTTAAGTGCCCCCGCAGTGGTGAGTTCACTCGCTCCTCTTGTGATGCCCACTCGCAATGAAGTAGACGGTTTTGGCGGCGGACATTTTCTTACGCGATGGGATCGGACGTTTTCTGAAACATCTGACATGCAGCTCCAATTTTTTTATAACCGGGAGAACCGTTCCAACCTTAGTTTTCAGCCGGACATGCAGTTGAATACTTACGATATGGATTTCCAGCATCGTTTTGAATTGGCGGACCGGCACGAATTAATCTGGGGAATGGGGCAGAGATTTGTCATCGATAAATTCGACAATGTCTTTAACTTCCAGTTTTTTCAGGCCAGCCGGACGAATTACCTGATCGGAGGTTTTGTTCAAGACACCTGGTCGGTAGTGCCGGATAAACTCAAGCTGACTCTTGGTACCAAAGTGTCGGTAAATTCTTATACCGGGGTGGAAGTCCAGCCAAGCGGGCGTGCTCTTTGGACCATTGATGACAAACAGACCGCTTGGGCAGCTTTCTCGCGCGCTGTCAGGACTCCGTCGCGAGTTGCTGATGGTTCGAGGGTCCAGTTAGGGGCGATGCCCGGTCCAGGAGGGGCGACGACTTTGATCTCGTTGTTCGGCGACAAGGATGTGGAATCGGAAGAACTGTTCTCAATGGAATTTGGTTACAGGGTTCAGCCTAACAAAAAGTTATATTTTGATATTTCTACTTTTTATAATTTTTACAGCAATCTGCTTTCATTCGAAAGAGGAGCTCCTGGGCTGGAAGTCACGCCGGCTCCACCGCATGTACTCGTTCCCATCACAATCG
>JAJDAX010000276.1 GCA_029261615.1 Nitrospinaceae bacterium | reverse complement strand
CCGGCTATATTTCGAACCGCTGACACTGGAGGATGTGCTTCATATTGTCGGTGTCGAAAAGCCGGATGGTGTTATCGTCCAGTTTGGAGGACAAACTCCACTTAAGCTTGCTATGTCCCTCGAACAAGCGGGCGTTCCCATCATTGGCACTAGCCCTGATAACATCGACCGCGCCGAGGATCGCAAACGGTTTTCAGATGTTCTCGACACACTTGGACTCAAGCAAACCAAAAATGGTACGGCGACATCATTTGAAGAAGCCCTCAAAATCACACAAAAAATTGGTTATCCCGTCGTGGTGCGACCTTCTTATGTTCTGGGTGGGAGAGCAATGGAAATTGTTCATGATGAAGCGGCCTTGAGTCAATACATCAAGCATGCGGTGAAAGCATCGCCGGAGCATCCAATCCTTATCGACGGATTCTTGAAAAATGCAACGGAAGTTGATGTAGATGCAATTTCAGATGGACAACAGGTGGTCATCGGCGGGGTTATGGAACACATAGAGGAAGCCGGTGTCCATTCAGGCGACAGTGCCTGTTCTCTGCCACCATTTTCCATTTCTCCTGAGGTGGTCGAGGAAATAAAGCGTCAAACCAAACTACTGGCCAAAGAACTCAATGTCATAGGATTGCTCAATATTCAATTCGCCATACAAGGCGATGACATCTATGTTTTGGAGGTCAATCCCCGCGCTTCCAGAACGGTTCCTTTTGTGAGTAAAACTATTGGTGCCCCACTGGCTAAACTTGCCGCCCGGGTGATGGCAGGAGAAACTCTGGAGTTATTAAACTTTACCAGGGAACCTGAATACCAACATATTGCCGTCAAGGAATCCGTTTTCCCCTTTATCAAATTTCCGGATGTGGACGTACTCCTTGGCCCGGAAATGAAATCGACCGGAGAAGTTATGGGCATCGACACGGTCTTTGGTCGAGCCTTTGCCAAATCCCTATTGGCAACTGGAGTGGCTCTCCCTACTTCAGGCAAAGCATTTATCAGTGTAAAGGATGAAGACAAAGAAGCTGTAGTTCCTATTGGAAAAGCATTGAAAGGGCTTGGCTACAACCTTCTGGCCACGCGAGGTACCGCAGAATATCTAACAAGCCAGGGAGAATCGGTAGAGGTGATTAATAAATATCTTGAAGGCCAACCTCATATTGTCGATAGCATTGAATGCGGTGATGTCCAACTTGTAATCAACACCACTTTCGGGGTGCAGGCAATTAACGATTCATTTTCCCTAAGAAGGGCATCCCTGACGCAAAACCTTCCCTATTGCACCACCATTCGCGGGGCGCAAGCGCTGGTTGCAGGGTTACAAGCAATGAATGAAAATGAACTGGGAATAAGATCTTTACAGGAATACCGGGATGATGTTGCGGGACCCACTAAAAGCCCAATTCAAAACCCATAATAGAAAAGAAATCAAAACTCGTGATCCTGTCTCTAGGATAATTGCGTTCACGAGTGTAATCTTCAAAAGGCCGATCGGATTCGATAGCTCTTACGCTACGCCCCTTACCCTCACCAGAATCCTCTAAAATATTGAGCGGTTGTTTCTCACCCCGGGCAATCAATCCCCTTTTAAAATTGGTCCCTACCAAAAGAATTGCTTCTGAAAACCCATCACCAGTTTTTGAAACCCGAACGGCCCCAAGACGCTTAAAATGATCACCGAGATCGGCCCCGGTAATAGGGTCTTCCAGACTGCGAGTCAATTTATAGATTGTGAATTCATCCCCAACTCTCACCCCATGTTTCTTGCCAGCATTCAGGGTCACCCTATCTTGACCTTCATCTACAAACAAAATCTGGGAATCCAGAGGGGTCTCATTTAAAACTCCACCCAAATATTGAAATAGTTTTTCCGAAAGGTTCTCAATCGCTCGACCCATTGATGTCTTTTGAAAATCCGGGTGACCTGGTAAAAGAGATTCGGGGGTGTTAGGAAACGGTTCAGTACCTCCAGCACCAACAGCCCAGAAATATTTTTCAGAAATCACCCGCTGGGTAAAATAATCTATCAACCTGAAATGAAGCTGGACCTCGGCAAAATGATCTTCATCAATTTCAGTATCTGACATGGAAACCGGGATTTCGACATGAGGATTGAATACCTGCAGTTCTCCCTCAAGGATAAATTGTACTGGCAGTTTTTTTTCGGCTTTCTGTTTAGTCGTTGATTCCATCCCCGTTTCCATTGCCAACGGGTCCTCTTCATCCTCCCCTTCCAGTTTTCCTGGAGGATCAGCTTTCATCCACAAAATATTTGGAGAAATACCACCTCTTTGGTCAATCTCCTTTGCGATTACCATACCAGGGTCATATGGGCCCTCCCAATCCAAAGGATTAAGAATTGATCCCAATTTAACAGTTTTTATGTGCTGAGCGCTTGCCGGAGAAGGCCCAAATAACAGTGAAACACCCGTAAACACCAATAAAAGAAGATATAATTTGTTCTGCCTCACGCGCCTTATCCTTGTTTGTTGAACGACTGGACCATTGTATAATAACCTTGTTGGTTCCCCGAATATTCAGGTTTGAATCCAATCAAATATTCTCTTCAACCCCTTAAAAGGTTACGTTTTTGCCATGATCAGAAAAGAATTTCCTAAGCTCCTTATCGGACTAATTGCCTTGTTCCTTACCCCTGTTTCTCCTGTTTTTGCGGATTCCGCCCCGGAAGGCATGGTTTTAATCAAAGGGGGGTGTTTCATGATGGGGACGGACACTCACTATATTGTGACTTTTGAAAACGAACCAAACCATATGGAGAGACCCGCTCATAAGGTATGCCTCGATTCCTTCTATATGGACACTCATGAAGCGACTCAGAAAAAATGGAAGAAATGGATGCCCACTCTCCCCACCACTTTATTTGGGGATGACTTACCGGTCGACCACGTCCGCTATGGGGAAGCCCGAGCATTCTGTAAAAAAAGGGGAGGCCGACTGCCAACGGAGGCAGAATGGGAATATGCAGCAAAAGCGGGCTCTACAGCTGAGAACTTCTGGGGTGATGGCATCAACGACGACTACGCCTGGTATGACAGAAACTCGGCCCGAAAACCGCATCCGGTTGGAACCAAAAAACCAAATGCCTGGGGTTTATACGATATGATGGGAAGTGTATGGGAATGGGTTTCAGACTGGTACGACTGGACCTATTATCAGAAAAGCCCGGTCCAAAACCCACAGGGTCCCAATTTTGGAAGCGCCAAGGTAATCAAGGGAGCTTCCTGGCTGGATGATAAATCCTATTTTCGCGCTGCC
>JAJDAX010000275.1 GCA_029261615.1 Nitrospinaceae bacterium | reverse complement strand
TGGTGAAGAGTTTCCAAATGGCTCCGGGTAATTTCAAGACGCTCTGTCGCAAGCTTTAGCGCATGGGTCATGCCAAGAATCAAAGGGATTGGTAAGGTACCGGAACGTACTCCGTATTGTTGCTTCCCTCCGTGAATCTGCGGCTTTATGGTCAGCCGGGAATCGTAGGCGAGCAAACCGATTCCCTTGGGTCCGTTAAACTTATGAGCTGACAGCGAGTATCCTGAAATTCCATCCCAGAATTTTTGAGTGTAGATGAATTTTCCTGCCGCCTGAACTCCGTCGACAAATAGTCGGGTTTGTGGAGAATCTTCACTTATTTTTCTGGCTAATGTTTCAATCGGCTGAATGGTTCCCAGTTCATTGTTGATGTGAGTCAGGCAAAGCAATTTGACACGGTTTTCATTTAACACCTGCACAGCATCAACACCAAGTCTTCCATGTTTAAGATTCCCGGTCAAACGTAAGGGTTCGTTGCCGAACTCTTTCATGGAGTCGAGAGTTTCTGTAACACTGGGATGGTCAAGCCCTGTGCTCGCCGCTTTCCGGTCCGGAAAACATATTCCTTTGATAAACAGATTATTCGCTTCACTGCCACCGCCAGTGAATACCAGTTGAAACCGGGAGGGAAGGTTCAGGTAACGGGCAATATCTGCCCTGGCCCGCTCCAGTTTTCGATTAACTTCCACGCCCAGAGAATAGACTGTTCCGGAGTTGGCAAAATCCTCACGCATGGAACGACTCATCGTATCGATGACTTGCGGGTCCATCGGCGTGGTCGCTGCGTGGTCCATATAAATCATATGGTCTTTCGCTTTATTTTAGGCTCGTAAGGCTCTTGAAGACGGTGCTCGATCCCAAGATGGTCCAGTATCCGCGCCACAATGAAATCGGCGACATCTTCTACCGATTGTGGATTGTCATAAAACCCCGGATTGGCTGGCATGATGAGGGCACCCGCCTGATCCAGCGTCAGCAGGTTTTTTAGATGTATGGTGCTGAACGGAGTTTCCCTTGGCACCAGAATCAATTTTCCTTTTTCTTTCAGAACAACATCGGCGGCCCGTTCAATCAGTGAAGAGGAAACGCCCGACGCTATACGCCCAACCGTGCCCATCGTTGCAGGACACACGACCATGCCATCGGTTTTAAATGAGCCACTGGCCAGGGAATCGTTCATCCTTGCGTTTCGGTGAACTTCGACATTTTCTTTTTCAAAGTAATCGGCCCTTAAGCCCAACTCCAATTGGAGCACTTCTGCTCCATGCTCTGATAAAATCACATGGGTTTCAGCACGGGGTTGCAACTGATCAAACAGCCGCTTGGCATAGACCATGCCACTGGCACCGGTTATAGCGAGTACAAATCGTTTCATTTTGTTTCTCCCGAACTTAACAGCGTCATGACACAGCCCAGTACGTCCTTTTGCACCGCTTCATATTCACGGTCTGCGTCAATCCTCTTAATATGGAGCCCTTCAAATGTATCAAAAATGGCCTGCACCCGTTTAAGATAATCCAGTTTTTCAAAGGAACTAAAACCATCGCGGGATTTCGATATCCGACTCAACCCCACCTCCGGTTGAATGTTGAACATCAACACCAGATCGGGCCTGGGAGCAAATGTTTCATTTTCTTCACAGATCGCTTGCGGGTCAAATCCCAATGCACCCTGGTATGCCGCCGTAGAATAATAATAACGGTCGATCAAAATAATCGCCTTGCGATCCAGCGCCGGTTGAATATTGAGCTCCACATCCTCCCGGCGATCGTTATTAAAGTACGACAATTCTTCCTCAGGCAATATCCCGTCCCGCCCGTCCGTTAACAACTTACGGATTTTTTTGCCCCAGGTTCCATCCGTGGGTTCCCGCAATAGTACAACCTCATGTCCAGATGCTTCCAGAGTCTCTGCAAGCTCCTTCAAGTGTGAAGACTTGCCTGCCCCATCGACCCCCTCAGCAACTATTAAATAACCTCTATCCAATTTTAAACCTGTTCCCTAGTGTGGGTGCTGGCTCGCACCGGTTGCAATTTGCTTTCATTTTATTTCATAATACCTTAAAGAAAAAGCGCTTTGCGGGCTAACTTCCAAATTACCCGGGTTTCCTTAAAAATCGCTCTAAACTAACCTATTCCTTCGTTATCTTATGAAAAAGTTCTGGGCAATTTTTGGATGGGTTTTTCTCGGGATCATGCTCCAATCCCAGGCCAATGTCCTTTATGGCATTGTGACACTCGAAAACCTGTATTTTCACGACCGGGCCTACTGGGTCAAAATGGACCTCAAACCGGTAGAGAACCAGATCAAACTGCTCACGGTTGAAACAACCGTACACCATTCTCTGGGGCCGGATTATTTTGCCAATGTCTATATCCCGGACCATTACCAGGTTATCAATAAGGAACCTTACCTCGGCGCAGAGAACCGACCCGGCTACAAAGCGTATCAAATGAATATGAAGCGCAAGTACCGTGATGTTCTAAGCCGGGAGATATTTCTTCTGGCTCCCAAAAATAAAACCCAGGCCATCCCACAATCACCACTGATTGTTCATTTTCAAAATATGCACCAGTTATTACATGAAGATCAGACATATAAAATCGCCACCGACAAAAAAGAAACCACTCTGGATGGACCTGAATTAGCAGAATCAATTTATACCCAGCAATGGGGCATGTAAACGACTCGCAATGAGACCAACCAACAAAGATTATTACGGCATATTGGGTATCGCGGAAAATGCGGACTCTGAGTCAATTAAGAAGGCCTATCGCGCCCTGGCAGTCGAGTATCACCCTGATCGCAATCCGGACAATCCCAAAGCAGAAGATAAATTCAAGGACCTCACGGAAGCATACGGTGTACTGATGGATCCCAAAAAGAGATCAGAATATGATCTCTTTCGAAAAACATTTGGGGCCGGCCAAGCGGGAACTGGCCCCGGTGGAGGTCAGGGACCTCGTTTCGATTATAGCCAGCAGGAGATTTTTGAAAACATGTTTCGTCAGGCCTTCGGACGTGACGCCTTCAAAGATCTCAATATGCAATTCAAGAACCAGGGATTTCGGTCCGGTTCCGGGTTTTTCGATGCGGTCCTCTTCGGTGGTGTTGGAGCTGTTGGGAAATTGGGTCGATTGCTTTCGATGGTACCCGGCCCCAT
>JAJDAX010000274.1 GCA_029261615.1 Nitrospinaceae bacterium | reverse complement strand
GGCTGGTCGAATAGCGATATTTTCACTTCCTGGCTTCAATAAAAATATATTCATTAGCCTTTTCCTGAAAAAACTATTTTAACATTAATCGCAGTGCAGGAATTTAAAGCGCGGTAGATCGGGTTTATCAAGCAACCGTTGTTTGATATCCATTCCGGATTGTTTGAAAAAGTTTTTGCCGAGGTCCAGCGTGATCAGATTCTTCAAATGGCCGCTGTCTAAAATACAATCCAATGCAGAATCATCCAGTCCATTATCACCCAGATACAGTTTTTCTACCGTGTCGAGAACGGGCGACTGACACAAAGCCTGCAAGCCTTCATTCGTCATGCGCACTCGTTCAATATACAAATTCTTCAGCGAGCGAAGATGAGGGGATGCCGCCAGTGCCTTTACCCCTTCCACGCCCAATGGGTTGATTTTGGTATACAGCGTTTCCAAACCGGCAAAGTTTTTCGATTGGGCAAGAGCGGTCATCGCTTCGGGTCCCAGCCGGTTGTACTGGACGAATAGAAATTTAAGGTTACGAAGTGTTTTGGATTCCGCCAGTGCCTGGATCGATTTAACGGTGATTTTATTGTGTGCAAGGGATAGCGTATGCAGTCGTGCGAGTGTGGGAAATTCTGCCAGCAGGGCGACACCCTCATCCCCGAATTCATTGGAGTCGAGCCACAGGGCTTTAACGGTTTTAAGACGCGGCCAGCCCCCGAGCCATCCCATCTCTTCGAGGTTTATTTCCTTGTCGTTCAATTCCAGCTTGAACTTGGGCTCTTCGCCCGATTCCGCGTCGGCAAACATTCGTGACTCGTCAACGACCATCGCTTCCGCGTTGTCGACTCCCGACTCAACAAGGGTCATGCTATGGAGCAGTAGACTTTCGAACAAAGGGCTTATGATATCCATCCCTGCTCCCTAAAATGAATTCGGATTTCATTAGCCGTATCTTCTGGTTTAACGTAAGACGTATCGCAAACAAAGTCTGCAGCCGCCCTGTATTTTTCCTCCCGCTCCGCCATGATCTGCCGCTGTTCCTCTTCGAAACTAACCCCATCCATAAGAGCAGGACGGTTTTTATCCCGACTCAGCCGTTCCAGTAAAATTCCAAATTCTGCAATGAGCAAGGCCACGCGACCGTGGCGTTTGAGTCGGTCTACATTGCGATGGTCGAGCACCACCCCACCGCCACAATCTAGAATGGCATTTTCAGCTTCACCACACACTTCCTGCACCACCTCGTATTCGAGCTCGCGGAATTTAGGCCAACCGTTTCGGGCCACAAACTCAGGGATCATCATTCCTCCCTTTTTTTCTATTATCCGGTCCAGGCTGAATAATTTTCGGTCCAGCCGACGGGCCAGGATTCGGCCGACGACAGACTTTCCCGTTCCCCGGTAACCCATGAGCACTATATTCATGAGCAAGAGAGTATAAGAATTTTTAAGGGGATGCAATCTTCCCTCATGATTTCAAAGAAAAGAGCTTCAAATTTCAGTAATCGATTCCCAATTTTGGGAGCCTTTTGGGGCAATCCTTTTATGATATACTCGGAAAAAGTTCAGAATAATCCACCCAAGGCTCGACCACTATAGAAAGGGTGCATGTCGTGAAACCTTCAATAAACAGGATAGTCAAACTGTTTTTTCTGGGAACTCTGTTCCTATTTGCTTCACTCGTTCCAGCCACCGCTGTTGATCGGGACGCAGCGCTCGAACAAAAATGTCAGGAAAAAAATTCTTTTGCCTGCTTCACCATTGGGGAAAAATTACGCACACTGGATAAAGACAACACCAAAGCACTTACCTATTATGTAAAAGCCTGTGATGGCGGCTGGTTAACCGGCTGTACCAATGCGGGTATTCTGAAAACTCTGGAAGGGGAATCCCACGGAGACTATCAGCAAAAAATGAAAGTATGGAAACAAGCCGGCAAATATTTCGCTAAAGCTTGCGACGCTGATGAAAACAACGCCTGCTCCAATCTGGGGTTGTTGAAATACAAGCAAGGGCGTACCAGTGCAGCCAAAAAGTACTATAAGAAAGCCTGCGACCTTGGGAACAATGTGGCCTGCGGACTATTTGATAGCCTGGATAAATAATGGCAAAAAAACCGGCCTACACGGCAAAGGATTGGGAAAAGCTGGTCAACGATGGAACCAATTACGGGGATGTCGGAGATGAATTCACGCCAAAGCAAAGAACGTTGTTTGAATGCATCAAGGACAAAAAAGTCCTGAAAGTGCAGGACGCCTACGCATTTTCCAAACAGGGTAAAAAGGAAGAGAACCACGCGGTTGAACTTGCAAAGCTGATTGCCAACTTCGAGCCTATCGATAAGGTCAAAAGCTTCATCATCACCCATAATGGTTTGACCCCGGAAGCGCTTCAGATTTTAATCGACTCCGATTATGTTCAGGATATCGAGTACCTGCAACTCGGGTCCAATGAGCTGGGCGATGAGGGTGTAAAACTTATCGCCAACACGGAAAAATTCCGCAATGTTCACACCCTCAATCTTGAATGCAATGGCGTGGGTCCTGAAGGGGCCAAGGCCCTGGCGGCCTCTCCTCACCTCAACAAAATAGATTATCTGAGCCTGGTGGATAATCGGGTAGGTGAGGAAGGCGCGTATGCTATAGCCAATGCGGACAACCTCGCCAGCCTGACTTACCTGCACCTTGGCGGGAACCGTATCAAATCAGATGAAGCCAAGGAAGCTGTGCGCCAGTCAAAGAAACTGGTGAATATGAAAACCCTCAAGATATTTTAGCGAAGCATCAACCCCCAGGCACTTCCTCATAGCCCGGCCTCAACAATTCTGGTCTGGAATAATTCACAAATCCCGCATCTTCATCCAATTCTTCGCGCAGTAACAATTTTTCAAGTTTGGGAAGAGCCGCGTGCTCGTACAAAATTTT
>JAJDAX010000273.1 GCA_029261615.1 Nitrospinaceae bacterium | reverse complement strand
AACTGAATTCAAAAATTTGTCTCAATGGAGGATAAAAACCATGGGGCTCAAAACAGTTTCAGGTAGCACCCTACTGATTTTGGGATTACTGGCATCGCCAGGATTGAGTATGACTTCTGATGGATCTTACCAGGCCCTGTCGGGGCAATCCGTTGCAGGGGATGACTTGCTTGCAAAAGAAATTGATATCCATTTGGAGAAAAAAACGAAGCCGAAGGAAGAACCTCCCGGAATCCAGATGGAAAAGAAAATGCCGGAACCACCTAAGGCTGAACCCGAAGAGGAATTTGAAGAGGATCCTTTTGCCAATAAAGAAGAAGACAAGGCTCAAAAAGACGAAGATTCTCTGGAAGGTGTTAATCGTGTGATGCATGATGTTAACGACACCATCTATCAGTACTTCTTCAAGCCGTTAGCTAAAGGATATCGCGATGTGATGCCGGATGAAGGAAGAAAGGCAGTTGGCAATGTATTCGACAACCTGAAGGCCCCGGCCAAGCTGGTCAGCAGTGCTATTCAGGGCGATGCCGATAAATCCGGGCGAGTGGTGAGCCGTTTCTTGATCAACACCACAGCCGGTATGGGCGGCATGGTGGACGTTGCGGAAGAAGAATACGATATTAAAAACGTTAACGAAGATTTCGATCAGGCACTTGCGTCTCAGGGTGTTGAGTCAGGGGACTATATTGTTTTGCCAATTCTGGGACCAACCACAACGCGTGGTGTGGTCGGAAAGATAGTGGATAACGCGCTCAACCCTTTGACCTACACAGGTGCCGGGTTTGCTGTCAACGCAGTCGTCAATACGACAGAGAGGGTGAATGAGACCTCTTATATTGTCGACGACATTGATGAGCTCAATAAAAGTGCCATCGATCCCTACGAGGCTCAACGCCACTTCTACCTGGAACTGCGCGAAAAACAAATCAAGGAATAGATTAAAACACAGGTAATAAAGTTAAACCCTCGGGCCTTTTGGTCCGGGGGTTTTTTTATTGAGTCAATATATGAATTTATGAATGGAAGTCAGGCGTTATATTATTTTATTGAACAGCCACTATCGAACAAGCCATTTCACTGCGTTTTGCTCGCTGAAAAAAACCTGGCATTTAACATCAAACCCCATAGTTTTCATTACATTTAAAAATAAATTCTTGAGGATTTTCATTCCTTTGTCGCTAGTTAAAACGCAGATGGAACAATCTTGCACTTTGTATTGTCGGAACAGCTCCCCAAGTTTTTGAAATCCATTGATATCAATTCTATCGTGTCCAAATCTGCTGTCGACCAGGAATCTGTAAGTGTTTAAATCAGTATTCCTTTTTAAAACGCTTTCAAATAAATAGGCCCACTCTTGATTTTCGATATCCCCTTTTAGTTTAAACCTGAAAACCTTTTTGTCATGATGTGTTTCGACTATCAGGTCTGCATTTTCACTTGCTGAATCCATAGTACTTGACTGGAAAAATATTTTTATTAGCAGGTAATTTCAGGAAAAAAAACCTCTATAAAAATGTATTACGCGAGAAGAAAATCAACAAGCATTAAATGCATGATTTAGGAATGACAAAACCAATTGTGAAAACTTATCTGAAGAGAAGGGGAGGGTTATTGTCCGGATTTTACAGGGAGCATAACAGTAAAGGTGGTGCCTTTTCCTGGCTGGCTTTTAACCTCGATTTCTCCGTGGTGATTTTTGACTACGCCGAGTGTGAGCAGGAGTCCCAGCCCTGAGCGTTTGAAAGCAGATTTCGTGGTGAAGAAAGGGTCGAATATGATATCGAGGTTTTCAGGAGGAATGCCACAGCCGGAATCCTGAATGTGGATTTTGATCTGATCCTCATCCCTTTCAGTGGCAATCAGAATACGACCCTTGTGGTCGGGGAGGGCTTCTTCTGCGTTCTGAATAAGGTGGCCAAGGGCCTGCCGAATTTGCGCGGTGGAGCCGGCTACTTCCGGGAGCCCTTGAGCGAAATGCTTTTCGAAGGTGACTTGATCGCCTAATTTTTCCTGATCGCCAGCGACGATATCTTCGATGACCTGATTGAGGTCCATGTTTTCAGGTTCATCCGTTTCAGGTGTGTGGCAGTCTTTTAGCTTAAGGAGGAGGTCAGAGACGCGCCCACATTCCTTGATTGCAATATCCACGAGCCCTTTGTGGATGTCTTCCATTTGCACACGTTCCCCAACCTGTTCGAGGATGTTGCGGATCCCGTGAATTGGATTGTTGATCTGTTGGGCGACTACTCCTGCAAGTTGCGCGGTAGCTTTCAGTTTTTCCGAACGGATGCGCTTGTCTTGAACCGTTTGCAGTTGTTCTGTCCTCTTGACTACCATTTCTTCCAGATGATTGCGAACATTGTGGAGGTCCTCTTCCAGCCGCGTCCTTTGTGTTATGTCCGTCAGGATGCCCACCAGACCATATAAAACACCTGATGAGTTACGGAGGGGAAACTTGATAGTATCGAAAATATGGGCACCGTCACTGTACAAAATGGTGTCTTTGCTCTCAAAGGTTGTTCCGGACTCGAGTACTTTCAGGTCTGCATTTTTGAATTCATCCGCCAGGTCTTGAGGGAAGATTTCATGATCTGTTTTGCCTCGTACTTCGTTTTGGGAGACTCGGAATAGGTCCGCGAATTGCTTGTTAACGGTTCGGTAACGGCCTTCCCCGTCTTTAAGGTAAATAGCTGCAGGGGTATTGTTGAGAATATGTTGGAGGTGCTCTTCGCTTTCGCGCATATTTTCTTCCATTCTTACCTGGTTCGAAATATCGCGAATAATTCTAAGGTTTAGTTTTTGATTGTGAGCCATGAAGGTGCTGGAAGATACTTCTGCAGGGAAAACAGTACCGTCTTTTTTCTTATGGTAACTCATGGAGGTATGGTGGACACGATTGACTCCGCCCCCGTTGCCATTCCCCGTTTTCTTTTCCGGTTCGGTTGAGATATCTGTGAGCTTTAATCTCAGGATTTCATCACGATCAAACCCAAACATGGCGATTGCAGCATCATTGACTTCGAGCAGGCGTTTGGTGGAAGTATTGATGATGAGTATCGCATCGCTCTCAGCAGAAAGGATTTTCCTGAATTTTTCTTCGCTTTCTTTCAAGGCTTGTTCGACAGCTTTTCGCCGGCTGATGTCATGTACAATTCCAACAAACATTCGCCGGTAACCCTGGAAGATTTCACGTACAGCCACTTCGACAGGGAATACGGAGCCGTCTTTTTTCTGGGCCATGAATTCTCGTGGCGGCTTTCCGATAACTTTTGCTGTCCCTGTTACCAGATAATTACTGATGTAATTGCCGTGTTCGCTTCGATAGGGCTCAGGCATTAATAGATTGATATTCTGGCCAACCGTTTCTTCTGTGGTGTAACCAAATACCTTTTCAGCCCCGGAATTGAAAGATTGGATGATTCC
>JAJDAX010000272.1 GCA_029261615.1 Nitrospinaceae bacterium | reverse complement strand
GTCCTTGTCCTCTTTAGCCGGAGCAGGTGCAGACGGTGGAGGATCCTCTGAAGATTTGGGAGATTTTCCGTCAATGATTTCGATAATCTCATTCAAGTCGAGCGTTTCCCGATCCAGCAGAGCCTGGGCAAGACGCTCCAGTGCATCCAGGTTTTCGGTCAAAATAGACTTGGCAGTATTGTAGCCACCCATGACCAGTCCTTTGACTTCAAGGTCGATGAGCTTTGCCGTTTCATCGCTGAAATTTTTATTCGACCCCAGGTCCTTACCAAGAAAAACCTGCTCGTCTTTTTGCCCATAAGTGATGGGGCCCATTTTGTCACTCATGCCCCATTCGCAGACCATTTTACGCGCCAGATCTGTGGCCACTTCAATGTCATTACCAGCACCAGTTGTCATCTGCCCGAGACAAATTTCTTCGGCCAGACGCCCACCCATCAGAATGGCCAGCCGATTATACAGATAGCTCCTGAGGTAGGTGTGCTGATCTTCTTTGGGTAATTGCATGGTGACACCCAAAGCCCGACCTCTCGGAATGATAGTGACTTTATGGAGGGGGTCCGTACCCGGTAGTTTATAAGCCACCAGCGTGTGACCCGCTTCATGAAAGGCCGTGTTTCGTTTTTCTGTTTCGGTGATGACCATGCTACGGCGTTCAACGCCCATCATCACCTTATCCTTGGCGTCCTCAAAGTCAGCCATGGTGACCGAGTTTTTTTCATTACGTGCCGCCAGCAAAGCCGCTTCGTTGACCAGGTTCGCAAGATCCGCACCTGTGAAACCGGGAGTTCCTCTTGCAATGGTTTTTAATTCCACATCATCGGTGATAGGTACATTGGCGGTATGGATTTTAAGAATCGCAGCCCGGCCCTTGATATCCGGCTGACCCACCACAACTTGTCGATCGAAGCGCCCCGGACGCAATAACGCAGGGTCCAGAACATCCGGTCGGTTGGTTGCAGCGATCAGAATAACCCCGTCATTATTTTCGAAACCATCCATCTCGACCAGCAACTGGTTGAGAGTCTGCTCACGTTCATCATGACCCCCGCCCAAACCAGCGCCACGATGCCGTCCTACTGCATCAATTTCGTCGATGAAAATGATACACGGGCTGTTCTTTTTTCCTTGCTCGAACAGGTCACGAACACGCGATGCCCCTACGCCAACAAACATTTCGACAAAGTCGGAACCACTGATACTGAAAAAAGGAACATTGGCTTCACCTGCAATGGCACGGGCCAGCAGAGTCTTCCCTGTACCAGGAGGACCAATCATCAGTACGCCCTTTGGAATTTTCCCGCCAAGCTTACTGAATTTTTGAGGCTCCTTGAGAAACTCGATAATTTCGTGAACTTCTTCCTTGGCCTCATCACAACCGGCCACATCCTTGAAGGTAATTTTCTTTTTGGACTCACTGAGCAGGCGTGCCTTACTTTTCCCAAAGGAAAGCGCCTTTCCGCCCCCAGATTGCATTTGACGCATGAAGAAAATCCAGATAGCCAAAAGCAACAACATCGGGAACCAGGATATCAAGGCACTCAAATACCAACTGGTTTGCTCGGGGGGCGTGACTTCAATACTGATCCCGTTCTCACGCATGATCCTAATAAGGTTAGGATCTTCATCCGGGGCAACCGTCTGGAAAGTGGAACCATTGGCGTATTTGCCGACAATCTGGTTTCCCTGCATCACCACCTCGGAAACTTCACCCTTTTCCACTTGGTTCATGAACTCACTGAAAATAACTGGGGGATGGTTTCCGGTATTTTGCCCCATTATATTGACTACGCTGATCAAAATGATTGCGATGATCAGCCAGAGTGCTAAATTTTTATATACTTGATTCAAAGCCGACTCCTTCTTTATCAGTATTCTATGGTATCTATGATAGCACAGGATTGTTGATTTTCCTCGAACATCATCAAATCACTCAAACCCTTCCAAAGAAAGGACTTGCTTGGTCTCTGGCCGAATTTTAACCTTCTCGGAAATCTGATGGCCATACACCCAGATAATATCGCCAGAACCGTCAGTCAAGATGGGGATTTCCTTCCGCATCTCTCTCGGAATTTTTTGATCAATAAACCAGGATTTTAGTTTTTTGCCTCCCGGGCCTCCAAGAGGCCAAAACCTATCCCCTGAATTGTAGAAACGCATTTCCACCCTACCCCCCACTGCCTCAAAATCCATGAAAGCTTGATTAGGGCTTGCCTGACTAAAATTATCCGCTTTTGATTCAACCCGTGCTCTCAAGGTTACTTTCCCAGGCAAAAACCGGGTTTCTCCCGGAACCCGAATTGATACGGGCGAGCAAATTTTTTCTGATTGGGCCGAATTTGAAGCTCGATCCAGTTGAGACAAAACCATCTCTTCCCGCTCCAGAGAAATTTTAATGTCACCCGGCAACACACAGGCACCAGAAGATTTTTCTTTTAACAAATGGCGAACCTGCTGAATATGACCAAATTCGATGCTTTTAAGATCTCCCTTCATTTCCTGAATCCCAAGACGCAGAACCCGGTTCAAAATAGCCGGTTGCAAATCGCGCAATTTATTGATGGGAATTGTTAGCCCTTGTTCTGTAGTTCTACCAACTTCCTGAAACATCTTTTGCGCTTGTTCTGATAAATAAGATTCATCCTCCTGTAACAGTTGGGACATCTTTCCTAATTGTGATTTGATGCGCGGGGAGAAACCATTTTCAATTTCAGGAATCAACTCGAGGCGAACCTTGTTTCTTAAATAGGACACATCCTGATTGGAAGCATCCTGACGAAAAGATACTTCCAGTAAGTCAAGATATTTGAGGATCTCCTCACGTGAGCGGTCCAGCAAAGGACGGACAAAGGTCGACCTCTTCACCAACATACCGCCCAACCCATTTAATCCCGTGCCACGCAAAACATTCATGAGTACGGTTTCGGCCTGATCGTCCTGATGATGGCCCAGCGCAATCGTCACATAATGGTGTTTATCTGCAATTTTTGTCAGAAAATTTTGCCGACAAATCCGCGCTCCTTCCTGAAAAGAAAAACCTTCACTTTTAACCCAGGCTTTCACATCCATTGATTTAATATGACACGGCAGGTCGTATTCTTTTGACAGAGCCTGAACAAATTCCGAATCTTTATCGGATTCCTCACCGCGCGTTTGATGATTCAGATGCGCGGCCCCCAGGGTGATATTTAGTTTTGCGGCGAGTCGATTTAATACGTGGAACAGGGCGGTGGAGTCGGGGCCCCCGGAAAGCGCCAACAGAACTTTAGAGCCCTCTGTGAAAAGGCTTTGCTCCAGGCAAAACGCAAACACTGACTGTTCAAATGTTGAAGGTTCATTCAATGGATTGCACAATTTCGATCCAATAGCTTCGGATCCATAAGCGGATTGGCTTTATAACAAGACAACGGCCCTAGAATATATTAACTCGTTTGTGATTCTATAACTTGCTGAGGAGGTATTTCTTTTTTTTCTGGTAATCCGCCTCTGAAATAACATTATCGTCTCTCATTTTTTTTATACGTTTCAACTCTCTTTGCACCTTGGCAAAACGCGATTTACTTTTAGAAACGGGCGGATTCTTTTTCTCTATTTTTTCTGCCACCTGCTGTTGGGCTGAGGCTTTGCCTTTGTTCGGCATATTCAAAGGAGCAAAAATTGAATCTGGATCGACTTTCCTTTTTTTGGCTCCAGAACTTTTTTCCGATCTTGTCTTGGATCGATTCCGTTTTTTAAGTGGCGGTAACTTATCCTTCAAGGGAGAGTTTCGCGCTAATCGTGACCTTCTCTTTTTAGGTTCGGGTTTTTTACCATCCAGGAGTTTTTCGATAAAAGCAGATTTTCTGAGGTCACGCATATAGCTTTCATAATTGGACTGAAATTTTTTGTTCTGTAAGACTTGTTCAATCTCGGGTCTTACCTCTTCAAACGGCTTTGTCCCACCAGGTTTCACTGCATCCACTTTGACGATGTGGATTCCGTAGGGTGTCCGCACCAGATCGCTGACTTCTCCCGCTTTTAACGAAAAGATGACATTTTCCAGGTCAATAACCATTTTTCCGCGTTCCAGGTAACCCAGGTCTCCGCCCTCTCCAGCAGACACATCCTCTGAATATTGTTTTGCCAGCTCTTCAAACTTTTCGCCTTTATCCAACAGTTGCTTTACCTGCACCGCCTTCTTTTTTTTGGTGTCTTTTTGTTCTTCCGTCAACCCGTCGTCAAGAATAAATAATATATGTCGGGCCTTCACCTTTGGAGAAAGGCTGTAATCCTTCCGATGTTTCCGGAAATAGGACCGCACTTCTTTTTCAGAAATCTTGGTACGGTTTTTAACTTGGAAACCAACCACCTTCGATACCAGAATCTGTTTGCGAATGGTTTCCTTATACTGTTCAATCGAAGTTGATTCTTTCTGAAGCATTTCCTCCAGTTGACTATCATCAATATTGTTGTTTTTTTTAATATCATCCAGTGCTTTTAAAATCTGTTCATCTTCAACACCCATTCCTAGTGATTTTCCATCCTGGATTTGGAGTTTTTCATCCACCATCCGGTCGAGCATCTTCTCCTTCAACCCACCTTTAGGAAGCTGGTCCAATGCACCGGCCTGGCGGTAACGGTTTATCTCGGCATTCAATCGCTCTTCAAGCCCACTTAAAGTAATGATCTCATCGTTGACCTTGGCCACGACACGATCCATTACTTCGGCCATGGAGGTAGAACACAACCCTCCCAGCAGAAACAGGCAGATTTGAAAAATAAATAATGGCTTATTAATTGATTTGCGCCAGGACATTTTGGTCAATTTCTATTTTCGCCCGTTTGCGGATACCATCCAGCCATTTGCGAAAGGCCCCTTCCTGGGACTCTTCCAGGAGCTTCGAATAAATCCCTTCACGCGATTCCTCGAGGCTTTTCTGGCTTGCAGGTTTTTTATCAACGACCTTAAAAACATGAAATCCATAGGGGGTTCTGATTATCTGGCTAACCCTCTCGGTTTTGAGCTTGAATACCGGATCAAATTCTTCCGGTAAAGTGCCCTCTTCAATATAACCCATATCGCCACCCTCAAGGGCTTCAGGTGACTCGGAAAAGTCGCGAGCTAATTCGGAAAAATCCGTGTCTTTTTCCAACTGCTTGATTATCCTTTGAGCCAACTCTTCTTTAGTCACCAGAATATGAAGGGCGCGGATCCTCTCCCCACTTTTGAACTCTTCAGGATGATCTTTAAAGTAACGTTCAACATCCTGTTCGCTTATAGTTACTTTACTATTCACCACTTCCTGGATCAATTTTTTAATAAGGAGACGATTGCGCAATTTCCGATCCCATTCCTTCCCAGACACTTCTACGATTTCCAGTGATTTTTCAAATGTACCGGGAGGATAACCCTCCAAAAACTGAAGGCGCATCATATTGAGTTCTTCATCCGAGACCACTATTTTTTGTTTTTTTGCCTCCTGACGAAAAAGGATCTCTTCAATCATCTGGTTTAGAGTATTCGTCTTCAACCACAAGACTTTGTTTGGATCCAACGGTTCGCGCGCCCCAACCCTGAATTTTTTTTTGGCTAGATTCAGGTTACGGGTCAACTCCTCCATGGAAATTTCTTCTCCATTGACTTGGGCAACCCCTCCTTTTGGAGGCTCAGGGCTAAGCGTGGTCTCTGATATCTGGTCACAACCCTGGCTCAAAAGTAAAAATAGAAAAATAATCGCGTAAACTGATTTTATATAAGTCACATTAATTTCCGTTGTCCAGAGTTTCACGAATCTGTTTCAGACAATCCAGGATTTGTCGGGCATTTTCTTTCCAGCCCCCGACCTCAATTCTTAAAATCATTTGAAATTCGCCCAGTATGGTGAGCCGCTTTCCGAGCAGGGGGGCGAGTTTTGCTGGATCAATGGGAGTTCCCTTCTCTATCTGAAAGCTTACCTGATCCCGGTTCAGACGTGCACTTGAAAAATGCAGCAATTGACACAACAGTCTGATTTCAATGAGAACTTGTAGTTTTTCAACGGGTTCAGGAAGGGCACCACAGCGATCCTTCATTTCTCTTACAATTCCGGCAAGGCTTTCCTCGCGAACCACCATTTGCAACCTGCGATAAAAATCAAGGCGCTGATTGAGTTCCGGAATATAATCTTTAGGAATGAAACCGCGTATCTGTAAACTCAGTTCCGTTTCAATGCGCGTCTCGATTTTTTCACCTTTTAATTCCCGAACGGTCTCTTCCATCATCTGGCAATACAAATCAAATCCTATGGTGGCAATTTGACCTGATTGACTTTTTCCCAGCATGTTACCGGTTCCTCGGATCTCCAGATCCCGCGTGGCAAGTTG
The DNA here is from genome assembly GCA_029261615.1 of Nitrospinaceae bacterium. The sequence continues at coordinate 5,777 of JAJDAX010000272.1, read as the reverse complement.
AAAACCTGCTCCCAGTCCGCTCATTTCTTCAATCGCTTCCAAACGCTTACGGGCAAGGTCGCTAACAGTTGTCCCAGGAATTAGAAAGTAGGCATAAGCCTGATGTTTGTAGCGCCCCACCCTTCCTCTTAACTGATACAACTGGGCAAGACCAAACCGGTCCGCCCGATTGATGATAATGGTATTGGCGTTGGGTATATCGAGACCCGATTCTATGATGGAGGTGGATAGCAATAAATCCAGTTCTCCCTCCAGGAATTGCCGCATGGTTTTTTCCAGCATATGCTCCTGCAACTGCCCGTGGGCAACCCCGATGCGGACTTGAGGAACGGCATCCTGTATTAATTTGGCTATCGAATGGATTCCCTGAATCTGGTTGTGTACGAAAAAAACCTGCCCGTTCCGGTCCAACTCGCGCAGAATGGCATCGCGAACGACCTGAATATCAAATTTACGGATGTAGGTTTTAACAGCGAGCCGATCGCTTGGTGGCGTTTCAATAACGCTGAGGTCACGCACTCCCATGAGAGAAAAATGCAACGTCCTTGGAATCGGAGTTGCCGTCAACGTGAGAATATCCACCGAAGCGCGTAATTTTTTGAGGTGCTCCTTGTGCTTCACGCCAAACCGCTGCTCTTCATCAATAACCACCAAGCCAAGGTTGGAAAATTCCACATCCTTGGAAAGCAGACGATGCGTTCCGATAACAATATCAAGAGTTCCCTCATTGGCCTTTTGAAGGGTTTTCTTTTGTTCGGCGGCAGTGCGAAATCGACTCACCATATCTATCGCAATAGGCCAGCTACGGAAACGTTCGCGGAAAGTGTTGAGATGCTGTTGCGCCAGGATAGTTGTTGGAGCAAGTACCGCCACTTGTTTTTTATCCAGCACCACCTTAAAGGCAGCTCGCATGGCGACTTCGGTTTTGCCATAGCCCACATCTCCGCAAATCAACCGATCCATGGGCTTTTCATTCTCCAGATCATTCAATACATCTTCTATCGCGCTGACCTGATCTTCAGTCTCGACATACTCAAAAGCGTCTGAAAACTCCTGCATCAATACCGGATCCGGGTTGTACACATGGCTGGTTGCCAGTTGCCGCTCCGCATAAACCTTAACCAGTTCCCGCGCCATTTTAAGAATAGATTCTTTAGCCTTTTTCTTCTGGCGCTTCCAGGTAATCGTTCCGAGCTTGCTTAACGGAGGATGCGAATCCCCCGCCCCCGTGTATTTTTGTACGGAGGCAAGACCGTCCATAGGAATATAAAGTTTCTCATCCCCGGAGAACAGGATCTCCATGAACTCGCCACTTCCTAATCCTGTCTTTAGTTCTTTCGTTCTGCTGTATTTTCCGATCCCATATTCAACGTGAACCAGCAAATCGCCCGTTTGCAAATCTTGAAAACCTTTAGAGAAACGGGACGTCTTGGCTCGTCGGCGATGGCGATGCTTATGGGATCGACCGAAAATCTCATGTTCCGCCACAAACACCACACCCAGTTCAGGCCAATGAAAACCCTGATGAATCAAACCGGATTCAACACCTACCGAAAGGTGCTTGTCTAAAACAAGTTCATTGATACGTGAGACATGCCCTTTGGTCGGGGCTGCAACGGTGACCTTCTGCTCCTGTTCGTGCCATTGGCGGGCGGTGTCGGCAAAAGCATCAAAATGATTGTATAAAGACGGCAGTGATTTGATATCAAAAGCGATCACAGAATCCTGCCCATCATCGTGTAACTTAAGTGTCTCTAATTTTAGTACGGGTTTTTTCTTAAAATGGTCAAACATGGAATCTGTGTTAAGAAACAATTGTTCGGGGCCTGCCGCCATATCCCCCCTGGCAAGGGAGCGGTCATACTCTTCCTCAACAAGTCCGCAGAACTCCTCACTTTTTTCACGTAGAACATCCGGCTCCTGCATCACCAGAACTGTCGAATCATAGAGGTAATCAAAAATAGTCTCCATCTTTTCAGAAAAGAAGGGAGCCAACCACTCCATCCCGGTAAAGGTTTTCAGGCAACTAATTTTTTCCGCAAGCTCCTCAACTTTTCTCCCTGGAATTCCCTTCTGATCCGCTTCCAATATTAATTTTTCTAATCCCCCATCGGCCCCCTTCTGGTTCAAGGCAATTTCATGAACAGGAAGTATGTCTATCGATTGAATCTCTTCAATTGAAATTTGGGATGTCACATCAAAATGGCGGATGGACTCTATCTCGTCCCCAAAAAATTCGATTCGCACTGGATAAATGTGAGAAGGCAGAAATACATCGAGGATATCCCCACGGATACCGAATTGATTGCGTCCTTCAACCAGTCCCGTCCGCTCGTAACCATTTTCGGAGAGACAAATCTCCAGAAGCTCACGGTCAGCCGAATCTCCAACTTTCAGGCTGTAGGTCATCTGTTCTAACAGAGATCGGGGAATCAACCTTTGCAATGCCGCTTCTGCGGTCAATATCAATATGGGGCATTGCCCGGCCCCCAATTTAAACAGCAGATCGATTCGTTCGCCGGAAACTTCACTGAGTGGAGACAGTGGCTCATAAGGCAACAGTTCCCATGAGGGGAAAAGTCGAGGCTGCTGCCTGAGATTCAAATGCTTTAAAAAAAAACGGAGGTCACCAAGCAGGTTTTCTGCATGCAGGGTATCAGGAACCACAATAGCCAGAGGACGGCGAAAGGCATTCCAGAATTGCGCGAGGAATAACCCTTGCGACGAACCGGACAACCCTTCAAGGGTCAACTCCAGTTGGTCTCCTTCGATCAACCGGTTCAACCGATCAAAGTGGGTTTCCTTGAAAATTTCTTTTGAGGTGACGGAAGAGTTCATGAAAGGGAAAGGCCTATATCAGGCCTTTATGCCTTCGGGCAAGAGGTGTTCCCATTTGGATTCCATATTGTATATTTTAAAATTAACGGTCACGATGAAGGAATCTATCTCGTAAAAATTTAGTTTGTAGTTACCCCCACCAAACCGCTCCTTTAAGTATTCTTTGGTGTTGAAGCGAAATTCATTAAATTCTTCGAGGGTGAACTGGGCGATCTCATAAAATTGAATCCCCACTCCCTGATTAATCCCGATTAAAAGAGTGAGCCTGACCTTTTCATAAATCTCAGAAAAACGCTGGTCAAGCTCTTCCTGTTTGGGGTCCCGCTTTAAATCTTTTCTGAGGCGGGGTTTGTAGTAGTCACGAAAAGCGTCTTTTATCCATTGAATACTGCTGAATGTATCGGTCATAGTGTTTTGGATTGGATATTAGGCAGAAATAAGCGGGGAGAAAAATGAGCCAACTTATTGATTTATAACATACAATAATGACTCTAACAACCTGCCGCCTGCAATGAAAAAGGGTTAACTTGATGATTTGATGGAGTTTAATTATACTCAATATCTCCTGTCTTTATAAGGGTACCCCAAAAGTGGGTATCGAGCCATAAGCCTATCCTTTTGATTTTGGAAATATTGTGTAGATCAAAGAGTACGAAGGCTTGCAAAAATAATGTCTAAAGACCTGAGGTCCTAATAACCTATCACACAATGACCTGCGGGTTTTCCTCAAACAGGCTACTGATTTATTAAAGGTCATTCTTAAAGATGCCAAATTCGGAATTAACATCCACGGTAAATGTTGGACTCATCCAAAGGAAGGACCTGGGCGATCCCGAGAAAAACCTTGAAGATACAATAAAAAAAATCAATCAAGCGGCTGAGGCCGGAGCCCAATTGGTCTGCCTCCAGGAATTGTTTAAAAACTCATACTTTTGCCAGACTGAAGAAACTAAAAACTTTAAACTGGCTGAATCTATCCCGGGCCCTTCGACAGAAGCTCTTTCCCGGGTCGCCAAAGAGCGTGATATGGTCATTATCGCGCCACTTTTTGAACGACGTTCTGCCGGGGTGTATCACAATACGGCTGTAGTGATTGATGCAGATGGATCTCTAGCAGGTCGCTATCGCAAAATGCACATTCCGGACGATCCCTGTTTTTACGAAAAATTTTATTTTACTCCGGGCGATCTGGGTTTTCAGGTCTTCAAAACAAAATATGGCAATCTTGGGGTACTCATATGCTGGGATCAATGGTTCCCTGAAGCAGCCCGACTGACAGCTCTTTCCGGTGCTGATATTCTGTTTTATCCAACTGCAATTGGTTTTCAGGAAGAAGACCGGTCGGTTTCAAACAAACAGATGCAAGCCTGGCAAACTATTCAACGTAGTCATGCCATTGCAAACGGCGTGTTTGTTGCCGCTACCAACCGTGTAGGTAAAGAACAAAATATTTCATTCTGGGGCCAGTCGTTTGTTTGCGACCCCTTCGGAGAAATCCTTGCTATGGCTTCAGACACAGACCAGGAAATTCTAATCGCCTCCCTGGACTTAAATTATATTGAAGACACACGACAAGGCTGGCCATTTCTACGAGACCGGCGGGTGGATGCTTACGACGGATTAAACCAGATTCTACTGGATACGCCATGACTGAATCTTCTACCCCTATTTCCTGTGGATTTTCCATGCCTGCTGAATGGGAGCTCCACGAAGCGACCTGGATGACCTGGCCTCACAACGAGGAAACCTGGATCGGGTACTCACTCGATCAAGTGGAAGCTGTCTATCTCGAAATGATCGCGGCTCTGGTGATTGGCGAATCGGTTCATTTGCTGGTCAACGATGAAGCCATGCAGGAAAAAGTCGCTCAACGCCTGACAGCAAAAAAAATTGATCTGGAGAAAGTAAAGTTTTTCCAAATTCCCACCAACGACTCCTGGATTCGCGATTACGGCCCCACTTTTCTATCGCGAGAAACTGAAACCGGGGGAACAGAAACGGCTGCCACTCTCTGGCAATTCAACGCATGGGGAAATAAATACGACTATCCTCTCGATGCAGATGCCGGAAAAAAGCTAGTCACTAGTTTAAAGGTGCGGACCTTTGAACCAGGTTTTGTACTGGAAGGTGGAAGCATTGAGGTAAATGGGCAGGGAACCCTGATAACCACAAGACAATGTCTTCTCGACCCTAAACGAAATGAGGGAATCGATCAGGATTCCATGGAGCAACGATTAAAAGATTATCTGGGAGTGAAACACATTATCTGGTGTGACGGTCAAATGGAAGGCGATGACACTGACGGTCATATCGACAATCTGGTCCGTTTCACTGATTCGCACACAGTGCTTGCTCTAGAGGAAAAAGACACCAACGATCCAAATCACACCTGCCTCAAAAAAAATCTCGAAACACTTAAGAAGGCTACGGATCAGAATGATAAAGAGTTAAATGTTATCTCACTGCCCACGCCGGGTATCATCAGTCTAGGCGAAGACAGATTGCCGGCAAGCTACGCCAATTTTTATGTCGGGAATAATGTGATTCTGCTCCCAATCTTCGACCACCCAAATGACAAGGAAGCAGAAAATATTTTAAGTCGCCTGTTTACCGACAGGGAAGTGATTCCGATCAACGGCAAGGTTCTGGTCAGTGGATTGGGCGGCCCGCATTGCCTTACCCAGCAGCAGCCTATCCAGTTTGATTTTTAGTCCAGCATGCCTTCGGTCAATATTCTTGTAGTCAATTACAAACACAAACCCGGCGGTTATTCACACCGCCTCCAAATGAAAATTGAGGCCTACCTCGAGCATGGCTGGACCGTGCATTACATTGCAGTCGAACCCTACCCGTATAAACATAAAAAACTGATTCCCCACATCCTGCCACTGCCCTTCAAACGTCACGACACACCCTGGTTCTGGGCCAGCTTCTTTTTA
>JAJDAX010000271.1 GCA_029261615.1 Nitrospinaceae bacterium | reverse complement strand
CAATGTTGAAATCGGCGGATTCCGAAAATATATACCCCTCAATCTCCTCACATTTCAGGCACCTCCGTCATGACCGATAATATTTGTCCTGTTAAGGGCGAGGTTTTGCCTGAATATGCTCAACCGGGTGATGCCGGTGCCGACTTGCGATCTTCCGTCGATGAGGTATTACCTCCACGAGGGCGTATGCTGATCTCTACTGGAGTTAGTCTCGCCCTGCCGGAGAACTGTGTCGGGCTGGTTTGGCCTCGCAGTGGGCTGGCTGTCAAAAAAGGAATCGATTGCGGAGCGGGTGTCATCGATTCTGGCTACCGGGGGGAAATCAAGGTTCTTCTCTTCAATCACTCCGATGAAGCTTTTCCGATAAAAAAAGGCGACCGCATTGCTCAGCTTCTGGTCCAGAAAGTCGAGCGGGTTCGGTTCCAGCAAGTCGAGGAACTTCCTGACTCAGACCGTGGAGCTGGCGGTTTTGGCTCTACAGGAAGCCAGTAGCACCCTCCTCACAGATTTTCCATTCCACATTCGAAACGGCCCAACCGGCTACCCTCCTTAAATTTTTTCCGTTATTTGATATTTGCCCGAAAGGGCGCTAAGATATCGGGACACGCTACAATGTCCCGCGCTCTATAACCTTTTGCGTATTTGAGATTTTCTTGAAATTCCAGATTAATAACTCCTGGGTCGAACTGATTCAGGGAGATATCACAGAAAGTTCGGCGGATGCTATTGTCAACGCCGCGAATTCCGATTTAGCCTTAGGGGCAGGTGTCGCTGGGGCCATTCGGATCAAAGGCGGTCCCTCCATTCAGGAGGAGTGTGATGTCCTGCGCCATTGCCCGGTCGGCCAGGCTGTCATCACCGGAGCAGGACAATTGAAAGCCCGGTATGTAGTTCATGCCGTTGGACCGAGGCGCGGTGAATCTGACGCTGAGGCCAAACTTCAAGGTGCTACACTCCATAGCCTTAAACGCGCAGATGAATACAATATCCAGTCCATCGCATTTCCCGCTATCAGCACAGGCGTATTTGGCTTTCCCGTCGAAGCCTGCGCACAGATAATGCTGGGAACGGTTGCCCGGTACCTCGCTGGAAAAACCGGCATTGACCTTGTCCAGTTTTCTCTTTTTGATACAAGCACTTTTCAGGTTTTCTCGACCGAACTTGAAAAAATCAAAGTCTAAGGATTTGTGGTGCAGCTGGGTGAAATCGTCTATAATTGATATCTGACTGACGCACCTATCCAGGACAAAATCAAATGACCAAAATCACCCGTTTCCTGAGCGATCTCTTTGGCCCCAAACACGCCCGGCCCGGTGAAGACCGACTGAGTGACCCTGAAGAGGACGAAACCCGTCGCCATTTTAAAGTGGTGCGGTTTGTACAAACCCCCAACCCTGAAGCGGGTCAGTTCATCATGAGCCATCCTGTGGTTCGCCCGGGCGGTACCCGGACCTTTGATTCCGCGGACGCGGGTGATGCATTTGTCCAGGCAATGTTCAAGGTCTTCGGTGTGGAAAGCCTGTTCCTCAAGGAAAACTTTGTGACGGTCACCAAAAGCTCGACCATCAACTGGACCTCCGTCATGGGAGCCCTGCTGGAAACGTTGGAGAAGCATATGGCTTATTATGAAAAGGCCGATGAAGACGAGCAGCCAAAAGAAAAAGAAACGGCGCAAAGCCTGCTCGAAGAAGTCGATGTGGAAGACTTTCCTAATTTCGATAACGAACAAAAAGGGAAGATCATTGATGCGGTGTTGGATCACGCGATTCGGCCTGCCCTTGCCAACGATGGTGGCGGTATCACCTTGATTGGTGTTGAGGGGGACGTGGTGCAAATCCATTATCAGGGGGCGTGCGGTACCTGTCCAAGCTCCACGACCGGTACCCTGCAATACATCGAAACTTTTTTACAAGATACGCTGCATAAAAATCTCACAGTAAAAACGGTCGACACCCACGCGGCCTAGAGTCCCACCCCATCCCTAATTAAAAAAATATTTTGTTTCACGCTTCGCCTGCTTTCGCGTAGTGATGACGAATGTAACCCAACGCCCCTTCCGGGTTTTTTTCCATTCCAAATAATTTAAACGTTTTCTGTTTCGCAAAATCCAGTTTAACCAGGTGACGAAAAAAATCTTCCAGCCCATCATAAAATCCATCGGTGTTGATGAACACCAGCGGTTTGGTTGTTTGCTTCAACTGAATCTGTGACAGGATTTCCATCGCTTCTTCAAGAGTCCCCACACCTCCGGGCAATACGATGAACGCGTCTGCCCGTCCATCCATGATGGATTTGCGCTCGCGCATATCCTGAGTGACGATCAACTCATCGGCGGCTTCATAGGTGATCTCCTTATTCAAAAAGAACCGGGGCAAAACCCCCACCACCCGTCCGCGCCGTTCGTGCACTCCCCGCGCCACTTCCCCCATCAACCCGATAGACGCACCGCCATAGATCAGTTCAAGGCCCGCTTCCCCGATCAAGTGACCAAGATTGCGCGCCACTTTTTTATAACCCTCCCCCACAGCCTCACTGGAGGCACAAAAAACGCAAACCGACTGAAAATGGGACACAGGTTTATCCATTGAAAATCACCTGATACATTGAAAAAAGCCTCGAAAGAATCGTTTCAATTTGGAGACACCCTGATTTGGGATATGTTTTACCCTGGCTTCCAGATAAACTGGGTGACAGGCAAGAAATCAAGGGTTCACATTCTTTTTACATTTCTTTTAAACTGAACTCACCAATCATTCATGGGAAAAAACTATCTTGGGACTAGAGACCGGCGGAACCCCTGCCCGGCCCCGAACTGAAATGAAACCCGAAACATCAGGAGCCCTCCCATGAAAAAGATAAAACACATTCTACAAACAGCCGGCCTTGTAGCCCTCATCGGCCTGATCGCTGTCCCGGCCCCGGCACGGCAAGTAAACCTCGATGTCGCACTCGGCACTCCCGTGATCACCGCCGGAAAAAAACAAACGGCCGTCCTCAAAGTTTCTCTGATCGGACTGGAGCACCAAACGGACCGGGCACCGGTTAACGTCTCCATCGTCCTCGATAAATCCGGGTCCATGGCAGGCGACAAAATCGAGTACGCCAAGGAAGCCGCCATCATGGCGGTCAATCGGCTGGAAGC
>JAJDAX010000270.1 GCA_029261615.1 Nitrospinaceae bacterium | reverse complement strand
CGTTGCTCCCTTTGCTTCTCCCTTGAACGATCCCGGTGTGGGAATTCAATTGAATCAGGTCACACTGAAAGTTCTCTGGAGTGAAGGTAAAGAAGAGAAGCAGATCCAGCTGGCGTCACTTTGGGAACAAGGCAACACCACCCGCCTGGCACCGGATACCGTGCTGCTGGGTAATGTCGCAGGCCTTTCAGGCGGTGGAGGTTCAAACTCTCCAACGGCAACCAGTACGGACAGTTCGGGGAATCTTGCAGCAACTACCACCGGGTCTGCCGGCCAATCTGTCACTCAGGGTATCGGCACTGCTCAACCTCCAGTCGGTTCTTCAGCGCCTAAAGAAGACCTAAATCATCGTTTTGATATTAGCGGAATGCCTGTGGGGAGTTCAACTGCACCCTGTCCTATTGGCGTGTCTTGTAACTAGCGGATTAAAATCCCTATGAAAACTGACAACCTCAAAAATGAATCCGGGTTCACTCTTCTGGAGTTGATTCTTTCCCTTGTGATTGTCGCGGTTATTGGCGCCTTGTCAGTGGTGAGTGTCCGTTTAGCCGTCACCTCCCAAAAGGCGGGTGGTGACAAGGCCGAGCAATACCAACGCCTGCGATTTATTGGCGAGCAATTAACCGAGAAAATTCATTCCGCCCACCCCTTCTTTCTGATGGGCTCTGAACGTCCCCTGTTTTCCCGGCTTGACGCAGAAAAATTGAAGGGGAAACGCATCCTGGCGTTCGACGGGGAACCGGATGCGGTTAAATTCATCACCACAGCAGGGCGACTCAACGATATCGGTGTGAAAACCTCAGAGTTTCATGAGGTGAGGTTTTTTAAGGGGAAAAACCCTAAGACGGGCGAAACCGGGATCATTCTGGTCGAAAAGCCTTTGTCCTTCGACACCGCTCTGCAGGACACTCCCGCAAGCATGGAAGAGGCCACTTTTATTACGCTTGCGCAAAATGTCAAAAAGTTCAAATTCCGCTATCTCAAGGTCACCGCAACCGAGGAAGCGGGCGATCAACCGGGCCAGAAATCGGTCAAGTATATTACCGAATGGGTCGATACGATAAAAACGGAACCTATTGAATTTACAGGAAAAAGTCAGCAGTCCCTGTTCAAGTTCCAGGAGGGGGCGGAGGGTCGAATGAGCCTTCCAAGGGCTATTGAAGTCTCTCTGGAGCTGGGAAATGATTCCGAAGAAGAACTGGATGAGGAGGGGGAAACCGTGCTTCCAAAGGTGGTCATCCCAACCCATACCGGACTGGTTTACGAACGCCATCTGGTCCCGCAAGCTGAACAAGAGGGTTAACTGCGATGCCCGAATCGCTTAAAAATGAAAAAGGCCTGGCCTTCATCCTGGTGATGTGGGTGCTGGTGCTTTTGATTGCTCTTGGCACCGAGTTTGCTTTTTCCATGCGAACAGAAGTCAACACCACCAGGAATTTCAAAGAAGACCGCGAAGCCTACTTTCTGGCCAAGGGTGGTATCCAACTGGCCATGACCGAGCTTCTTCAAAAAGCCCGCTACCACTCCATCACCGAAGAAAAAGGGTTCATCATCGGGCAGCCCCTTGCACCCCCTGAAGAAGGGCAAGAGGCAAATCAGCCTACTGATGATGAGGAAGTTCCCGAAGAAGCAATTTATGAAACCGCCCGGGATGATATCCCGTTGGGCGCGGGTCTGATCACTTACACCATCGAAGACGAAAACGGAAAACTCAATTTGAACAGGGTATCGCGCGAAATCCTGATTAAGGCCCTTGAGCTTAATGGCATGGAACAGGGGTCCGACCGGGACAGCATAGCGGATTCCATCCTGGACTGGGTCGACGCCGATGACAATCACCGTTTAAATGGTGCGGAAAATGACTATTACATGTCCAAATTTCCCCCTTACCACGCCAAGAACGGGCCTCTGGACAGCCTTGGGGAACTGTTAAAAGTAAAAGGAATGACCCCTGAACTGCTTTTTGGGGACCCGGATTATGATGAAGCTGAAGAAAATGATGAATTGAAGCCTGGCCTGGCCCGGTTTTTCACGGTCTATAACACGCCATATTTTAATCCCAACACGGCTCCCCTTGAAGTTCTCAAGGCTTCGTTCCCTGAAGAAAAGGTGCAGGACATCCTGAACGCCAAGCTGGAAAAAGGATATTACGGATTCACTCTTTCAAGCCACTTCAGAGTGAAGGCCACGGGTAGTTTTGAGAACAGCGCCACGCGCCACAGCATTATCGCGGTAATCGAAAAAGTGGGCACCGATGAGAAAGCCAAGATGCTGATTCGCTACTGGAAAGACAACGATTTTAGCTAATTTTTTCATATATTTAAAACAATAAACCTAACTTAAAATATGAAACCATTTTACTTCGAAAAATCATTGGGAATTGATATTCGCGAGGACTCTGTTGGCCTCTGTTTTTTAGGCAAAAAGCTGCGGGGAATCGAGGTGATTGCGTCCAATTCCTTTGAGTGTGGTCCCCTGGGACCGGGGGCTTCAGATGAAATTTCACAGCAATTCACGGAGCAGATCGAAAAGTTTCTCATGGAAATCGGAGGTACTCCGGAGCAGATAATCGTCAGCCTGCCCAGACGTTTTATTTCCATCAAAACATTTTCCCTTCCCGCGCCGGATATACAATCGGTGGATTCCATGATCGAGTTTGAACTCGGACGCCACTTTTCCGCTCCCGAAGGCGAGCTAATCACCACTTACCGGGTCGAGGAATTTGGAAGCAACCTGTACCGGATCATCGCCGCCGGAATCAATAATGGACCGTTTGAGTTCTTCTGGAATCTTTTGGAAAAGTCAGGGGTTCGGCCCTCGCAGATCGATGTTTCCACTTTCAGCAATCTCAACCTGATAAGAAAAGCCGGTGCGGCCTCACACGGAAATATCGCGATCCTGGATCTCGGACGAAACAGTGTTGAATTCTCCATCATGAATCAGGGTATCGTTGATTTATCGCGCAACGTAACGATATCCGACCCCGGCTATCAGGAAGCCTTTGACCGGCACGATATCGACCGGGAGGACCTGAAACCTCATGCCATCAGGATGGCAAAGTTCTTAACCGAAGCTCTGCAATCCACTCTCTATTCCTGCAATTTTATTCCGTCCGATGAAGGCATCGATCAAATCCACCTCATTGGAGGTGGTATTTTTTCAGAAACCATCGCATTTCAAATAGAAGAAGAAACCGGCACCACCACCCGCACCGTGGAGCCT
>JAJDAX010000269.1 GCA_029261615.1 Nitrospinaceae bacterium | reverse complement strand
CCTCCCATTGACAAAGGGTGGTTTTTTAGTTATCTTAACTTAGTTTACGCGCCCGTCAAATCTGAATGAACCGGTGGCCGCCGGGCAATACTTCGGGCCCCTTTTTATAGAACAATTGATGTCAATATTAGGCAATTTTTTGCAAGCGACGGCCACCATTCTGGACGTGGCCCTCAATATTTACTGGTGGATTGTTTTGATCAGGGCTCTTCTTTCCTGGGTCAATCCGGATCCTTACAATCCCATTGTTCAGTTATTGAACCGAGCAACCGATCCAGTATTGTATAAGATCCGAGAGAAACTACCAATGACGGGAATGGGGATGGACTTTTCCCCGCTGGTCCTGCTTCTAGCCATCATGTTTCTGAGAATTTTTCTTGTTCAAAGCCTGATGGATATAGCCATGCAACTAAAAACGATATGAAACTTACATACCTGGACATTCTGGAGCAAGTCTTCCACGACAAGTGGAAGGGCTACGATAAAAAAGAGGTCGATACCTTCCTGCATCTTGTTGCGGAGGATTTTAAGGAACTGCACGACGAGTTGTCGCAGCTTCGTGGCAAAACCGAGCGGCAGGAGAAAAAAATCGCCAAGCTGGAATCTGCCAACTCCAGTGGCAATAACGATGCGGGTAATCTTGATCCGGCTGCCCTGCGAGACAAGGCCAAGCGTGTGATCCAACTGGCCCGGCAGGAAGCGGACAAACACCTCGTAGAGGTGGACCGCGAGCTGACCCGGATCAAGGAAGAAGTGCAAGCCCTGCGTCGCGAGAAAAAAGAACTGCTCAGCGTGGTAAAAGGCGGACAACGCGCATTACGCCAGCAGCAGGAACTCGCCGGTTCCAATCCAACCCGCAGTCATGTACCTGCCAACAGTCCCTCGTGACGGCGGAATCCAGTTTGGCATTCTCGTCCAACCCCGATCTTCCCGCAATGAAATTTCAGGTGTTCAGGGCGACCGCTTAAAAATCAAACTGACGTCCCCTCCGGTAGACGGAGCCGCCAACAAATCCTGTTTAAAATTCCTGTCTAAATATTTCGGTGTTTCATTAAGCCGTGTTACGCTTGTCAGCGGTCAGTCTGGTCGAAACAAAACCATACATATCGAAGGATTGGACGCAGCTAAATTCGATTCGCTGCTCGCCCCGATTCTGTCCTCCAACTCCAACTCGAAATAACAAATGATTCCTACAATAGAGTATCTCAACGGTGTGGTACGCATGATCGACCAGACCCGTCTCCCTAACGAAACCGAATTTGTTGACTGCACCACGCCAGAAGAAGTGGGCGTCGCCATTAAAACCATGGTGATCCGCGGAGCACCCGCTATCGGTGTCGCCGCCGCCCTCGGTGCCAGCCTGGCGGCAGACCGTATTGTCGCGGGCGATTTCGATTCGTTCTTCGATGAGCTGTCAGCCGATTGTGATGCTCTAGCCGCCACGCGTCCCACTGCGGTTAATCTGGCGTGGGCACTGGAACGCATGAAACGGGTGGCGCAGGAAAATAAAGGGCTGTCGGTCGCGGATCTTAAAATTCATCTGCGCGAAGAAGCCTGCCGGGTGTTGACAGAAGACATTGCCATCAACAAAGCCATGGGGAAAAACGGACAAGTGCTTCTGCAAAGTGGACAGCATGTCCTGACCCATTGCAATGCCGGAGCCCTGGCAACGGCTGGATACGGCACCGCGCTGGGAGTCATCCGTGCTGCGGTGGAAGACGGCAAGGACATCTCGGTGTTCGCCAATGAGACTCGCCCCTTTCTGCAGGGTGCACGCCTGACGGCCTGGGAGTTGATGGAAGACAATATCCCGGTAACGCTCATCACCGACAACATGTGCGGCCATTTTATGAAAGAAAAAAAGATCGACGCCGTTGTGGTAGGAGCAGATCGTATTGCCGGCAATGGTGACGTTGCCAACAAGATCGGTACCTACATGGTTGCCGTGCTGGCACAGAAAAACAACATCCCGTTTTACGTCGCGGCTCCTATCTCGACACTGGACCTGTCGCTTACCAGCGGCGAACAGATTCCGATTGAAGAACGCAGTGCTGAAGAAGTGGTAACGCTTGGCAAAACCCGCATCGCACCAAAAGGAGTTAATGCGGCACATCCAGCTTTTGATGTCACGCCCAATGATCTGGTAACCGCCATCATTACCGAAAAAGGCGTAGCCAAAGCACCGTTCACTGAGTCACTGAAAGCCCTCGCCCAATCCTGATGAAAGCCATGGTGCTGGCGGCAGGCTTTGGAACACGCTTGCGTCCGTTGACGCAGGTGCTTCCCAAACCGATGTTTCCCATTCTGGGAAAACCGGTGCTGGAGCACACCCTGGCTCACCTGGCGCGTTTTGGTATCCGCGACATCACCGTAAACCTGCACCACCTGCCAGCGGCAGTGCAAGGTTACTTTGGCAACGGGGAAACGCTGGGTGTCAACCTTCACTATTCACATGAAGAGGCTATTCTTGGCACCGCCGGTGGCATTTTAAAAGCGAGGCAGTATCTCGAAGACGGCCCGTTCGTCGTGATCAACTCGGACATCATCACCGACATCGACCTTGAAAAGGTACTGGCATTTCATCAAGCTCGCGGTGCCGCTGTCACCATGGTGTTGACCGACGGCGAAGTCACCGGGATTCACGATCCCATAGAGCTTGATGAAAACGACCGTGTGGTTCACATGCCCGGCGCCTCCTCCAAAAATATCCCAGAGACCACCCGTCCCGTTACCTTCACCGGTGTTCAAATTCTCGAACCGGAAATTTTCGACCGCATTCCAGTGAATCAGTTTTGCGGCACCACCAAGGAAATTTATCCGGAGATGATTGAGGACGGCCGCCCGGTCTATGGCTACCTGCACAAAGGCTACTGGCAGGACATGGGCACACGCGAGCAGTACCTGCAAGTCCACAAGGAAATTCTGGACGGCAAGACCACCCTGCCCGCATCAGCCCCTACCGCCTTGCCAGCAGGAGTAAAAATCGTTGCACCCGTCTGGATAGGAAAAAATTGCAAGATAGACACTGGCGCGACTATCGGACCCTATGCCGTATTAGGGAAAGGCTGTGTTGTCGAGTCTGGAGCTGTCGTAAAAAA
>JAJDAX010000268.1 GCA_029261615.1 Nitrospinaceae bacterium | reverse complement strand
GCCATCGGCCGCTTCAAACAAACCGATCTTACGCGTATCCGCACCGGTGAAAGCCCCTTTTTCATGGCCAAACAGTTCCCGCTCCAGAATCGAGGCAGGCAGTGCTCCACAACTGACAGAGATAAATGGTTTGGACTGCCGTGGACTGCGGTCGTGAATCAGGTGAGCAAACAATTCTTTTCCAGTCCCACTCTCGCCTGAAATCAGGACCGATGCCTTGGAATTGGACACACGTTGCGCTTGATAAATACACTGGCGCAAGACACCGCTTTCTCCGACGATGGTGTACCGTTGCCGGTATTCTTCCTGCAACTTGTCAAAATGGTTGTTGAGCTGGTCCTTGCTACGGATAACCCCGAACGCCATCGACAGAATATTGGAAAAGTGACCCAGGGTTTCAACATCCTCATCGTTAAACTTACTGCCGTCTTCCTTGTCGAGCAGTTCCACAGCCCCGATGACCTTGTCATCAAGAAAAATCGGATAGCAAACAATGGCCGTCACATCGGTATCTGTTTTTTCACTGGCAAGGGAGAACCAGCGTTTGTCGGTACTAACATCGTTCGACACCACCGGCTCGCCGCTTTCCACCACTGCACCGGCGATTCCCTGGCCTGGAGGGATATCGACCTCTTTAAGCTCAATACTTTTATCACCAGAAGCCAGGTAAAAACTAAGGCCCCCGGACTTATCATCCAACATGAGGATGGCAGCATTGCGCGCCCCCACGGTTTGCACCGCTAATTCCAACAAAACCTGAAAAAACTTGTCCTTACCACGATGCTGGGATTTGAACATCGAGGAAAGGTTACGAAGGGTCTGAATATTTGGGAAACGCTTAAGCTGTTGCATTTTTCTCGATCAGGTGTGAGGTTTTATTCTTTTTCACAATCAAAGGGTTTTGGTTGCGCTAAATTATACACTAAACGCCTATAATCCAAATATTTTATTAGCTTGTCGTTCAAATAGTGTGGGATTTTTCATGAAATCAATAAATATCCAAATTATCTGATAGCTTTTATTTCTATTTTTAGATCCTAAGACCCATTGGTTTCAATAATTACTGGGTACAATTCCATTTATCCATCCTCCACGGTTTTTCTACCAGACACCAGAAAAATGGCGAGAGAGGCCAGTGCAAAGGCTGGAACCAGTTCATACAGCACCTCTGACCACCCACTCACTTTCCACAGGATGGTCACTGTAAAACCTGTGAGCATTCCGGAGATAGCACCTTCACGCGTGACGTTTTTCGAATAGAGTGTGAACAGAATGAGCGGACCGAAACTTGCGCCAAGGCCCGACCACGCAAACAGCACGAACCAGAAAATCACCTGCGTCTTGGCAAGTGAGATCAACATCGCGCCAACGCCCAGCACGGCAATGGTGACACGGCTGATGAGAAGCATCTGTTTATTAGACAATCCGCCGCCGTAAATTTTTTCGACCACATCATGCGCAACGGAGGATGCAGCCACAATGATCTGCGCGGAGACGGTTGACATGATCGCCGCCAGCACACCGGTCAATACGATCGCAGTCAACACCGTGGGCAGTAATGACTCGGCAGCTTTTGGAAACAGATGCTCGGGATCAGCAAGACCGGGGAACAAGGCGTTGCCACAGAGGCCAAGAAGGATCGCCGATGAATAGATGAGTCCGCCCCAGCCGAGCGCGATCCACCAGCCGTCGCGGATCACCTTTTCATTTTTTGCTGCCATGTAACGATTGAGCACGTGCGGCTGGCCAGGATAACCGAGACCAATGCCAAGTAGCCCGACCACCCCTCCCAAAAATGCGGGAACGGTTTTTCCTCCCATCAGCGCCAGTGTCCCGGGGTTGGCTTCATTCACCTGTGCAATCATTCCGGACAATCCACCCAGTTCCACCAGCGCCACGAGGGACAAGATAACGATTCCCGCGACCATGATGAGGCCCTGTACAAAATCCGTCCACGCCACAGCCAGAAACCCTCCCATCATCGTATAGGTCAAGATGATGATCCCACCAATAGGAATACTCAATGTGTGTGGTACGCCGAAGATGGAATCGAATGTTTTGCCGACAGCGGTGAACTGTGCACCGACATAGGCCATCATGCATGAAAAAATAATGAGCACCGACACCCAGCGCAAAAGGTGGGAACGGTCGCCAAAGTGAGCTTCCAGATAATCGGGGATGGTGATGGAGCCTGTTTCGCGGGAATGCCGCCGGAGTGGTTCGGCGATGAATTTCCAATTGATCCAGTAACCGAGCAGACAGCCGGGCAGGAACCACATGGAAGACAATCCTTCTTTGTAAGCCAGCCCCACCGTTCCCAAAACCGCCCAGGCACTTTCCGAGGAGGCTGTCGACGAGACCGCAGTGACCCAAGCCTTGAGTGACCGGTCAGCCAGGAAAAACTGGTCCGGAGATTTAGCCGAACGCGAGGTCACCCAGCCGATGGCCAGCATGGCCAAAACAAAAAGGGAGAAGACAACGATTACCGCGCTGGTGAGTTCCGTCATGCGGTCAAGGATAAACTAAAATCCC
>JAJDAX010000267.1 GCA_029261615.1 Nitrospinaceae bacterium | reverse complement strand
TGGGAACCAGAGACCAGATGCAGGTCAGAGGCCCCCTGTTCATTCATTAATTTAAAAAAGGCATCAATTTTGGCCATGGGATCACTCGATCAGTTTTAAGTTTACCTTAAAGTTCCGCACCACATTATCGGCTGTGGAGGGTAGCGCCAGTTCCTTACCATTGAGCTTTAATTCCGTTCCACGCTTGTTACCAATCGTCATTACCAGCTCATCATTCGCCTCAAACTCTTTCAATTCACCCGCGGGCAAAATGAAATCTCGTTCTGCGTCTCCATCAACCGCTATGTTGAACCAGGCGTTTTCCGATACCCGGATTTGCAACTTGAGCTTGGCTTCTTTTGACTGGGGATCTGACGATGATGCCCTATCCCCCTGAACTTGTTGGGCTTTTTGGTTTTCTATTATAGCACTTTTTTCTTTTTCGGCTACCGGTTTTTGTGGATCAGCTTCGGAAGGCGTGGGTTTCGGTTTTTCAAGAGTTGCCTCTGCTTCACTATCGTCCTTAATTTTCTCCAGTATTTTGGCTGGCTTTTCCCCTTCACTAACTTCACCATCATTTTTAGACGGAGGGGAGACCTTTTCATCAGAAAACTCCGTGTCCTCAGAACCCACCTGTTTTTCAACCTTCTCAAGAGCTCCTGCAGGTGGATGGGCTTCGTCTGCTGATGAAGATTGCGGCTTTGTTTGTTGGGTTCCGGTCGTCTTTTTTGAGGCTTCTTGTGGGGGGTTCTGCAGGAGATACCAGATGGCAAACAGAATAAATAGTCCCAGAAATCCGCCGACGATTGCATTGACCAGAAAAACCTGTTTCTGGTTTTCGCTACCGCCTTCCTTTTCGGCCTGTTGACGGGTCTCGAGTCTTTCTTTCCCAACTGACTCATCGTACGCTTTTATCAACTCGTTGAGATCGGCTCCAATGGCACGACCGTAGGACCTGATAAATCCTTTGATGAAAACCTCACCGGGAAGTTCATCAAAGGAGTTGCTTTCAAGAGCCTTTAAATACCGCAGGTGTATTTTGGTGATGGAAGCTATTTCATCAAGGGAAATACCGCGTAATTCCCTTTGGTGCCTGAGGTGGGAGCCAAAATCATCTGCCATTTTTTGGACCCGGCGGCATCAATTCCAGATATTTTCGCGAGGACTTGGACATCTCACTTAAAGGATCGAGGTGAATCACCTTGTTGAAAGAATCCCTCGCTTTGGGAAAATCCCTTTTCTTTAAATAAAGCTGAGCCAGCTCATAATGAGCCCGAGCCGATTTCGGCTTGATTTTCAACGCTTTCTCTAAAGACTCCTGCGCCAGATCAAACAATTCATTATCACGGTAAGCCCGGGCCAGATTTAAACGGATCTCATGATTTTCTTTAATTTTAAGGGCTTCCTGCCATTTTTTTTCTGCCTTGCTGAATTTCCCCTGAGCGTAATAGGTTACTGCCAACCAATTATAAAGTTCGTGGGGTTGAGTTATTCCCGGTCGGGAAATAGCATCCTCAAGATAACTTTCTGATTTAACCCAATCACCACGCTGCATGTACAAGCGCCCGAGTTGCCGGTAGCCATTTGTTAATTTTGGGTTGATTCTTATAGCCTGCTTGTAGTGGAGTTCAGCTTCGTCCAGCTTTTCCTGAAAAAACAACGCATTCGCAAGGGTCATCTCATACAAGGATTCATCAGGATCCAATGTGACCGCTTCACGTAATTTGGCCGTCATCTCGTCGTACATCTTGAGTGACTGTAAACTGACGGCTTCTTCGTATAATTTGCGAGCCAGGTTCTGACTTTCCTCTCTGTTCGGTGTCGATGAACAACCGGCAACGAGCAGAACAATAATCAGGGTTCCAGTCAGGCCAAACCTTGAAATGCGAAGGAAAATGTTGCGATTAGCGCCCATATGACTCCTTATCGGGAGTGACTCAAAGAAAATTAGACCAATTATATCAAAAGGTTAATTTTATACAAGCCAGACCCTTCCCCGCCCGTTACCAATCCTAAAAATCATGAAACTTTTCTTCATTTTTCACTAAAGTTTTTTACCCAATCTGTCGATAAAACAGGTGCCGATAATTTTACCTTGCCCCCCAAATGGGGTAATTTGGGTCGAAATTTTAGGCGGATCAAATTCGCAAATCTGGTTTTTTTGTCATTCTTCAAACGACAGGAAAACCTGGATTTGCTATCAAGTCGGAATTTTTTTGGAACGGCATTCCCTCGAAATACCTATATTTGACAGGGTTATTCCGTTCCCTTAGAATAAATTTACACATAATAATCCGTTGTTTTTTTGAAAGGAGGTTGCCTGGCTAACTTATTGTTTTATAAATTGCGAACACTCTCCCCGTTTTGGTTGGGGAAAAGGCATATATAAAGGAGAGAACACCAATGAATAAACAACGGGTCTTCCGATACATTGCGGCGTTGGCCGTTCTGACCTCCCTTGTTATGGGAGCAGGACCCGCTTTCGCCCAAAGCATCAATACCCTGTCTTCCGAGGTGGACAATGCCAACGGGGTTGTAGTTCCCTTTTGGCAGGCACAGCCAGGATCGGCCGGTTTAACTTACACGTTTGTGGCCATCACCCATCCTTCTCTGTCGGGCATGCACCAACAGATCGGGGTAACGGCAACGGCATATCTCGGAACCGGATCAGGCACCAATACCTACGGAACGTCGACTGATTTCACGATCAGTGCAGGTACAACGCACCGACTTTTTATCATCGGCACCCCGCAGACCAGCGGTGCATTTCCGGCTATCAACACGCTTGTTAACACAGACGCTACCGTGTCCGGTATCATTGGTACCGACAATCCCGGTACCGGTTATTTACGTTTTGATCCCATCGCCTCCACCCCTAAAACGAATTCGGGAAGTGGCTTTCAGGATATCACCATGCTCTCTTTCTGGGGCGCTGTGGTATTTGAAGGAAGCAATACCGGATTCGCCATGGAATTCATCGGCGATGCAACGGACTCCTCTTCACATCCGGATATGACCTCAGGTCGTTTTCCATCAGGTGTGAATTAACGGTGACCAATGCAGCTGAACAATCCATGTTTAGGAAACAATAAGGAGAACAACTCATGAAAAAGATTGTATTGACATGGTTGGTCGGCCTGGTGGCGTGGGCAGCGTTCGTTCCATCTTCCATGGCTCAGACCATTGACCGAAGCCGTGTTGCCGTTTCACCGTTCGCACAGATTGTGCCGGGCGGTCCTGCATCCGGCTCGTTTTACACATTTCTAGCTTTTACTCATCCGTCGCTTTCTACTGCGGTTTCGCAGATTGAGCTTACCGTTTCTATGGAAGGACCTGCCGACGACAATTTCTCGCCATCTGCAGACCGTTCTGAAACGTTCACAATCGGCGCGGGTGAAACCCATAAACTGTTCATCGTGGCCACCAACCACGGGGTGATCAACCCAACAGTCAACGCTGGCAGCTTTGGCTCTCGGGATCATTTCATCACCACGTCGTCCAGTGTGGCGCCTTCGGGTAACATCCGGGTGTTGACTACCAACACGACACCTACGGTGGCAAGTTCCGGTAAATTCAACAACCTGAACCAGATTTCCATGTGGGGCGTTATCTTCCACGAGGCGAATGGTGCCGGGTTTGCAATGGAATTTATCGGCGACATGCACGATTCGACGGTACTTCCAGATGGCAACGGCAGCAACGTTGTTGACCTGACCACGGGTCGCGGCATCAACTGATTGCCTGTTTCAAGTTTTTCCAAGGTCGGTCCTTCGGGACCGACCTTTTTTTTTG
>JAJDAX010000266.1 GCA_029261615.1 Nitrospinaceae bacterium | reverse complement strand
AGGAGTACCAGTCGGTAAAGCATCAACACCACACCGAGGTGCACCAGAATATTGAAGACGTGATAGCTCCACACATCAAAACCACTGATGGCATGGTTCAGGTTGAAACTTAAAATGACCACCGGCCGGATCATCGGATTCAAAAGAAATTCGGAAATTTTTTCAGTGTCGCGCACCCAGGGTTTTTTCAATATCTGGTTCACGTCGTCATACTGGAACGCATGATCGAGGGTGTTGCCGTAGGCCACGGCCACCAGTGCAGAAAGGAATATATAAGGAAGTATTTTGTTCATCATTTCAGAAGCAACCTGAACTCTTCTTCGATGCGGTCGACCACCTGCTCCCACCCGAAACGGGTCTCGACCAATGCACGGCAGGCAGGTTTCAGTCTCTTAAAAGATTCCGGATTGGAAAAAAACTCTTCAATCCGTCGCGCCATACTCTCGGCTGTGGTTCCGGAAAAAAGCAGACGTTCGTCCAGCCCTTTTAAAATTTCAACCGTTCCGCCAACCGGTGTCCCGATAGCAGGCAGGCCGCAGGCCAGCGCCTCCACGGTGGCCAGACCAAACCCTTCAAGCTCCACCGTCGGCAGGACAAAAACATCTGCTGCCTGATAGTAGTCCAGGAGCCCCTCAACACTGATTTCCCCTGGAAACAGGATGGAATCACCAAGACCCAAATCTTTCGACCGCTGAACCAACTCTTCCCTCATGGAACCTTTGCCAACCATCACCAGTGTGAATTGTTGTTCGGGTTTTCTCTCCTTTACAATCTTCATCGCATCGATGAGACGATCCAGCCCCATCCGCGGCTCCATACGGCGCACGGTGAGAAGAACCGGGCGATCAGCAGGTAGATTTAATTTTTCGCGGAGCAGAGCAAGGCCCTGTTCAGAAGTGGCAGGATGGAAATGCTTCGTGTCAACGCCACCGGGAATGACGCGGAGACGGGGTTTCTTGAATGGGAAGTAATCCAGAAAACTCTGCCGCATGTACTCGCTTAAGAAAAGACAGGAGTCGGCCCGGCGAAACTCGGAACACTCCATATAACGAATCGCTTTCAAACGCCACCATGTGAGAGAAAACAACTTTGGCGAAACTTCCGGACCGAGTCGGTTGATCCGCTCTTCATCCTGCCAGAGACTGTGGACATGGACCACTTTCACAGCGTCACTGAGCGTTTTGTTTTTTAGCGCGAGGTATCCGATGAGCGGGTTGTGCACATGCACAAGTTCAATTCGTGTGTCTTCTGTAATGCGCTCGATGGCCTGCCTCACCCGGCGACCCAGCCGAAAAAACTGCCGGGCATCGGTTGCCGACAACCTATGAAATATGACTCCGTCAATGGTCTCAGTATTCGGCAGAGAGGCATCCGGTTTACAGGTGATCAGGTGCACCGGCCAGCCACGCTCAACCAGCCGCCGGTTGACCTCGTGCGTGTACTTCCACGCACCGCCGATGGCATCGGGGTAAGCGAAATACTGCAGGGACAATATTGCGGGTTTTGAGAAAGGCAGGGTCATGGCTCCTATAGGGGAAAGAGGATTCCCCTCTTTTCGGAATTGTAACCCAGAATCTTGATCAGCGCTCCTCAGCGGACAGGGAAAAAGAAACATTTTGCCAGATTGAAAAACAAGTTGTCAGAGGAAAATTTTATCTGTCTATTTTGCGATAAGCCACTTGTCATCTTTGGTCAATACCAGTTTATCTTTGCTTTCCTGATACCACTTTTGATAATCAGTGAAGTTTTTAAAAAATTTTCCGGTAATATTTTTTATTCCCATTTTGTTTTTTAACCTTTGTTCGTCCATCTGTTCTAAAAACCTTCCATATTCAGGATCATTTTCAATAAAGTTTTTATTGCCTTGGACAGATGCTATTGCTTGCCTGATAGATATCCAATCATATAGTAATGCTTCTAATGAACGGAAGTATCCCTTTTCTATGGCCTGCCTGTTATCCACTAATTTTAAGTCGATTCTCACCCATCTCCAAACAAGCGAATTAGTTTCAAAATAGACCAGACCGTCTTGCTCTATCCTTCTTTCATACAAGTTTCCGCCCATTAGGAACCAGTAATCTTCGGGATCTATTTCATGAATTTTGGCTGAAATTGGAATCCCAATCCTTTTGGCATTCTCGTCGACTACCAATTGATTTTTCGTTTCCGATAAAACAAAATAATCACCGTTTTCCTCCCACCATTCCCCCCACTGACCAAATGTCTCAAAAGACTGGCCTGTGATTTTTTCCAGATTTGATCTCACAGTACCTTCCCCTAAGCCCTTCCTCGACAAATCAAGACTTTTATCTGATACAACAACACTCATCCACGAGCCAAACATTCTTTCAAATCCTAGAACTTTTGAAAAAGAATCATCCAAACTTTTCAAGTCAACCAAAAAACATTTTTCAGGGTCCATGTATCTAAAACGAACTTTTCTAGTTCCCCCCTGATCGTGAATCTCCTTAACCTCACCCCCTGCAAAATATTGCCAATAGGTGATGGCATCTATTGTTTTCGGATTTTCGCACTCAATAAATGGTTGCTCTGCGTCAGCGATATCTGATCCAATGGCAACCGAAAAGCAAAACAGCGTCAGGGCAAACATTTTTAAAATATTAAAAAATTGTTTCATAAAATACTGGTTTCCCTCATTTAACCAATCCGTCATTACAGTATATCGGCAAGCCCCTCCGGGCTTAGAAACCCTTATCTGTAGTGTAGACGTTTTTAAAGATTTGAGTAAAGCCCTGCTTCCCAAGTGGCTCAGGTTTCGCTATCATGGTTCCGTTTTTCGCCTTTGAACAGGCAGGATGATTTTTAAACCTGATATTGGACACTCATGACTTCCAGCGGAAACTCCAACACTCCTGACGAATCACCTTCCAATGCAGCACATACATCGGGGGGCTTTGGTGGCTGGCTGTTGTCCGTATTCGATAAAGTCG
>JAJDAX010000265.1 GCA_029261615.1 Nitrospinaceae bacterium | reverse complement strand
GAATTTGGCGAGCTTGATGAAGAGGAAAAAGAAGACATTCTCCTTGTGGCTGTACAGAACGACCTCATTGACAACCGATCGGATGTGTTAACGGCGGCAGGTTTGAAGCCGGTGATCATCGACCTGGATGTATTCGCGATGTCCAACGCTTTGGCGATTCAGCGTGATCTGCAAACCATGGGTGGCGTCGCTGTGTTGGACCTTGGTAACTCCTTTACCCATGTAAATCTCCTGCTTGATGGGATTTCCTTTTTTACGCGGGACATTCCATTGGGGGGCAGTGTTTTGACCCACCAACTGGGCAAGGATTACGGTCTCGATTTCAATGAAACCGAGGGGCTCAAACAGGGCATCATTCCGGACAGTATCGAACGGCAGGAAATCATCGACAAAATTGTCGACTCCTTTGACGGGATTATCGACGAGGTCCAAAAGTCATTTGAATTTTTCAGTTCCACCTCCAACAGCACCATTGAACAGGTGTTTATAAGTGGAGGCGGGGCCTTGATTCCAGGTGTGGACAATCTGCTTTCGGATCGCCTGGCGGTTTCGGTGGAGGTATTCAATCCGTTGGAAACGGTGAAGATCAACCCAAGGAAATTTGACCGCGACAGTATTACCCGGATGGCACCTTTGGCCTCGGTTGTCGCAGGTCTTGCAACCAGAAGGTTTGAC
Organism: Nitrospinaceae bacterium; assembly: GCA_029261615.1. The sequence goes on along the minus strand of JAJDAX010000265.1, from coordinate 6,314 downwards.
TACTTATGATCAAAATCAATCTTTACGATTACCAGCGAGTTTCCCAGGAAGTCACCGTCCAGAAGATGGTGATGACAGCAGGTCTGATTGTCCTGGGTGTTATTGGGTTTACCATCATGACACTCCTTGCCGATATCGCGCGTGTCAGTTTTGCGGAATCAGAAGTGCAGGAAGCGCAAATGAAGGTGAATAAACTCAAGCCGCAATATGATGTCGTCCAGAACCTGAAGGCACAAGAGGGCGACCTCAATACAAAGATAACCAGTCTGTCGTCCCTGCGTTCATCAAAAATTCCTTTCGCAAAGTTGATGGAAGATGTTGGTCAAGTGACCCCGTCTGGTGTCTGGCTGGAAAAAATCGAGCAAACGACAGAAGCCAAGCTCCGTGGGGCTAATGTTCCCATTTTGTTTATTGCAAAAGGGAAGAAAGCTCCAAACCCGGATGATCCCAACGCCCATCTGTTTATCAAGTTTGAAGGGAACGCATCTTCAGACCGGGGTGTGGTCCGGTTTATGGAAGGGCTGGAGACCTTGAATTATCTGGATCATGTGCTCATGCACACCAGCACACAGACCTGGGTCGCAAACAGGTCGGTGCGAAAATTCATTGTCTACGCTCATGTAATGGGCACAGGACCTAAACCCAAAAAATAAGAGAAGACTTATGGACAAGTTATTTGACAGCTTACCGTATCCCGCTCTGGCGAAGATGACCAAGATCCAGTTCATTGGGCTTGGGTTACTCATCGGAGGTCTTATTTTTGGCGGTTACTTTTTTACCTACCATGCGGATCAGGAAGAACAATACGCGATGCATGTAAAAAAGAAAGCGGAACTGGATGCCACCTTCCAGCAGTATCAGACGGCTATTGCCGGAAAACCTGTGCTGGACCGGTCGGTATCGACCTTGAAAGCGGCTCTGGTAGAGGCCAGCCGGGTTTTGCCACTCGAATCAGAGTTGCCGGAGTTGCTGCACCGCGTGACCGACATTGGAACGGTCCTGGGTATACAGATAACAAATTTTAAAATAGGTCATGAGATCAATCGCTCGGCGATTTATAGCGAGGTTCCATTGGAAGTCAAGATCAACGGCGGATTTTACAACACGCTTGGGTTCTTTGACTGGTTGCAGAATCTTCTGCAAGTTGTGGATGTCAATGAACTGACCATGAGTACCCAAAAAACCAAAAAACAGGTCATGGATGAAGAGTCTGGCAAGTTGGTAGTCAGGTCTGTAGAAGGTGTCCAAACGAGCATCAAGGCGACGATTTTTGCCTTAGCCGCTGGCGACAGGAGTTGATTCAATCATGCAGAATCCATTAGGGATGATTCAGGCAATGCAAACAATTCATAAGAAAATCTGCTTTTTTCTGATAACGGTTTTGATTGCGGGTGGTCTGTCGGGTATTGCCCTTGCAGCTCAGCCACCAGCAGGTTCCAGTGAGGGTAACAGCGGATTGGTTCGACAGTTACTGGCCGACAGTGGGTTGGATGCGGCCAAGGCTTTCATGGCTGAATCCGAACTGCCAACAGAAATGTTTTCGGATCCTCTTTCCCTGCTCTATATGGTGGCACCCGACGGCAAACTCAAATTGATTCGGGAGCTTTACCAGGGAACTTTTGATTCTGAAGAATATTTTGATGCAATCGAGCGTCGTTTTCAGAAGGATATGAATTCCCAGTACGCGCACAAGGTTCTGGAGTTTTTTGCCACGCCATTGGGTCAGAAAACGGTACAGATGGAAGTTCAGTTTCTTAACGATTACCTCTGGTTTTTGTCGCGGGGAAAAGATTTCCTGGGACACTATCGGGAAAAAACCGGGCCTGAAAATCTTCCGACCGGTCAGCGGTTGTTTCTCACAGGTCGGATGTTGAGAGCTCGTGATCTGGTGGGCCACGGGATGAAAGTGAATAGTTCGATCCTTGCGGTGGCTTCTCCTCTGAAACCCTATTACAACCAGGGGCCGTCGGATGATAAGGAAAAGATTGTAAAGGAAGATCTTCCCGAATACATAAAAACCCTGCACATCATGTTTCTCTCCAGAATCTACAGGGAAATGCAGGATAAAAGCTTCAGCGAACTGGTGAAATTCTACGAATCTCCAGCTGGACGATGGTATCAGAGGACTCGTAGCAGGGGGCAAATGGATGCCCAGAGTCGCATGAACCAGCAAGCCCGATTGCGTGTGGCCTCAGTTATGAAAGCATTTGAGGCGGGAAAGGGAGAAAAGGAAATTCTGTGGAAGATGTTTCCGCCGGGCGTACGACAGCTTTTTGTCCGCAAGCGTGATCCATTCAAACCACTTATCTATCGTGGAATGGATAAGGATAATGAGAAAAAGGTTGAAGAGATTCCGATTCCGGTCGACCGGTTTGCTGGCAATGATAAAAAATTCGAAACGATCCCTCTGGAAGCATACAACCAGTTAAAGGAAATCGATCCGCAGCTTTATCAGGATATGGAGTTTTACGCCAAACTATTTCAGGAACGCACCGAGCTGGAAGCGTTGTCTGACGAAGAATTTGAAGAAGAGGTGGCTCGTTATCAGGCTTTGATTGAAAAAGCCAAGGATGTGATGGCCAGTTCGGTTTCTACTCCGTTGCAGGTTGGTTATGCAGAGCTGAAACTGGTGGGCTTGATGAACACCGGGAGCGAAACTTTAGGGCTGATTCAAGCCGGTGATTCCAAGGGGTACACGGTGAAACCTGGCATGTTGATCGGGCCCAATTACGGAGTCGTCGAATCAATCAATGATGAACGTATCGAAGTGGTCGAAAGGGCCCGCGATCATGAAGGGAACATCCTGTCGAAAGTGCAAATCATTGCATTTGCCGATCTGGAAAGTTCCAACGAAAAATAAACTAGGGGAAGGCCGTGAAACAAACAACCTGGAGACTAGGCTTAGCCGGATTTTTAGTCGTTTTAACCTGGGGATTGGTCTCTGTATTGGCTGCGACTGCCTTTGCAGAAGTCCCGGAAGAAATGATGGCGCAGGCAGCTTCGACTGAAAGCACGGGAGAAAGTGAAACGACCCGTGCCACGATCACTGATATTCGCACTGAAATGACGGGCGATGAAGTCACTGTTGAAGTTGAGGCAACTGGTGATCTGCAGTACACGGCCTTCAAATTGATGGAGCCTCTTCGTCTGGTACTGGATTTTCAGAATATGGAATCTACGAGCGTATCTGGATTGTCGGAAATCAGTAAAGGGGTGGTTCAATCAATTCGTCCTCTTTATTTTGATGATGCCGCAGTTCAACGTCTTGAAATTGACCTGGCGTCAACAGCAGTCTATGAAATCCAGAAACCTGAAAGCAACAAACTGGTGATTAAGCTGAAAGGTGCTGAAATGCAGACGACTGCACAGGCACCGAAGATGTTGCCTGAAACGAAAACAGAGTCTGCTGATTCGGGAATGAAAAATCAGATGCCCGCCAAGAATGCGATGGCCGTCCCAAACTTAAGACCGACCGAATTGAGCTCGGACATCTGCGACACGATTCTTCAGGATAAAAACCGGCTCATTAAGGTTGAATTTCAGAATGCTGAATTGCGCAATATCTTCCGCTTTCTTGCAGAATACGAAAACGTCAACCTCGTGATTTCTCCAAAAATAAACGGGACAGCGACCATGAAGGTGGATTCGGTTGCCTGGAACAACGTGTTGAATTTGGTTCTGGCAAACCACAAGCTGGGAAGAAAATGCGAAGGCAGTGTTGTCAGGATTGGTCTTGAGGACGATCTGATCGCTGAGCGCTTCAGCCAGCCCTTGATTACCCAGATGGTCCGGTTAAATTATGGGGACCCCGACGAAGTGCTCAAAAACCTGGATAAAATGAAGTCCGATTTTGGCAAGGTGGTGGCAGACAGGAGAACAAACTCGATTATCGTGACTGATACCGAAACCAATGTTCTTGACATGATGACAGTCATCAACAATCTGGATCAACCGACATCTCAAGTTCAAATTGAAGCTAAGATTATTCAGATCAGCCGGACATTTTTGCAGGAGATTGGTGTGCAGTGGGGTTTTTCAAGCACGACTTTTCGAAATCCTCAATTCCCAAACGGAATTTCTGTTGGAGGGGCTGCCCGAGGTAGTACTGGCGCGGCGGGTGGGGTCAACCTTGGTAATACCTTGCAACCGCGGGCTAATTTTCTGGGGACTCCCCGTATCAACCCAGGCTTCATGGTTGATTTGCCCGCAACCGATCCCCTTGGCGGTTTTGCTACTTCACTCCGTTCTCTTGGAGGGGATTTGACGCTGGACCTTCAGTTATCGGCTGGAGAGCGTCAAGGTAAAACCAAAGTTGTGGCTTCTCCCAAGATAACCACGCTGAACAATAAAGAGGCCAAGATCAAAAGTGGAACGCGACTTCCGTTTCAGACCACTGATCCGGCCGAGGGTACCAAGATTGAATTTATCGATGCGGTGATTGAACTCAAGGTAACTCCGCAGATCACCTCTGAAGAAAAAATCTATTTATCCGTGGCAGTTCAGCAAAACGCACCTAACCCCGGAACCCGTAACTTTGGTGGCGTTCCACTTATTGATACCAAAGAGGTGTTTTCTGAATTGTTAGTTGACGACAGAGACACCGCTGTAATTGGCGGGTTATTTATCAAGGACAACAATCTCAATACACGGGCTGTTCCCTTTGCTTCAGAGATTCCAATTATTGGGAACCTGTTCAAGAATAAAAGTGATCAGGACAATATCAGTGAATTGCTGATTCTCATTAAACCGACAATTGTCAAGGGAATGGACTCCTGATGGCCTTTCACGCTAAGGGCGAGGCTCAGCACGGACCTTGCAAAGAGGAAAACATTATGATGACCAGGTGGAACAGGTTGGAATATCGTTTAATGACTTGTGGTTCATTGCTGGGAATTACGGCCTTGATTTTTATTCTTGCCGTTACCCCGGCCTGGAGTGCTGGCAATAGGGAAATGAACAAAGCCGTCATCACTTCCAGCAGTTTCATTGATGCCTGTGAGGCAATTTTTGAGGAAAACCAGACACCCTTGTCCCTGGATTTTCAAGGGGCTCCGATCCAGGATGTGATACAGATCATTTCAGAGGTCTCCGGGTTGAATATTGTACTTGCCCCGGAAGTTGGGGGAGATACTACGGTCATGTTGAACGATGTTCCCTGGGGGCTGGCGCTGGATATCGTTCTCGACAATGCTTCTCTTGGGCGGGTGTGCGACAAAAATATAATCCGGGTCGATTCCAAGGAATCGTTTCGGACTGCGAAGGAACGTGGGGAACTGGTCACCGAAATGATCCGTATCAACTACGCCAATTTGCAGGAGGTGGCCACTCGGATAAAGGCACTGCTCACACCCTTGGGTTCGGTAACTTTCAATGAACGAACCAATACTTTGGTCATCATGGATACGAGTGAGATGGTCAAGGATCTTATTGGGGTAGTGCGAAACCTCGACATTGCGACACCCCAGGTACAAATTGCATCGAAAATTGTTCAGATTGGCAGGACTTATTTGCAGGAACTTGGAATCCAATGGGGTGTTCATGGGATTACGCAAAGAAACCCTGCGTTTCCTAACTCCATCCAGTTCACAGGAAGAGGCGGTGAAGGATCTACAGGTGCCTTTAACACAGGCAATATTGGTGGGGGTACGGGGGGTACGGCCAGTGTCCTGCAAGGATTCATGGTTGATTTGGCAGCGGCAAACCCGGCTTTAGGCTTGGCATCAAGTCTTCTCAGCCGGGATGCAGACCTTACTCTGGATATGCAGTTGACTGCACTTGAGCGTCAGGGCAAATCCCAAATCCTGTCAAACCCCAGAGTGTCAACTGCCGATAATAAAGAAGCAAAAATTCGACAGGGTCAACGTATTCCTTACGTGACGGTCTCTCAGAATGAAGGTCCAAAAGTGGAGTTTGTCGACGCAAATCTTGAACTCCTTGTGACACCTCACATCACAGCGGATCAGAAGGTATACATGAAAATTACGGCCCAACAGAATAGGCCCAACTTTATTGATGGAATCGGTGGTGTGCCCAGAATCGATACTAATGAAACCAACACTGAGGTCCTTGTAGCGGATGGGGGCACTGCCATTTTGGGTGGTTTGCACCAAAGGACTCAGGCAGATAGTCGTCGGGCGATTCCTTATCTTGCTGATATCCCAATCCTGGGGCTGCTTTTCAAAAGCACAGTTGAACAAGACGATGTGAGTGAACTCCTGATCTTTGTCACTCCTTCCATTATCAAAGCTGAACAGCCCAATTCATGAAACGGTTGAGGATTAACCTCGACGACAGGAGTTACGATATCCTGATCG